>NZ_DASWOM010000093.1:0-68671 GCF_036398755.1 Acerihabitans sp.
CGCGCACGTCGACCATGGTAAAACTACCCTGGTCGATAAGCTGTTGCAACAATCCGGAACATTGGGTGACCGCAACGACGCCACCGAGCGCGTTATGGACTCCAACGATTTGGAGAAAGAGCGTGGGATTACCATCCTCGCAAAAAATACCGCTATTAACTGGCACGACTACCGTATCAACATCGTTGATACCCCTGGACACGCCGATTTCGGCGGCGAGGTTGAACGCGTAATGTCCATGGTCGACTCGGTGCTGCTGCTGGTCGACGCCATGGACGGACCCATGCCGCAAACCCGGTTCGTGACCCAGAAAGCCTTCGCTTATGGTCTCAAACCCATTGTGGTCATCAATAAAGTCGACCGTCCCGGCGCCCGCCCTGATTGGGTAGTGGACCAGGTGTTTGATTTGTTTGTAAACCTCGGCGCAACCGATGAGCAACTGGATTTTCCGATCATATATGCCTCCGCGTTAAACGGTGTTGCGGGCTATGAGCACGAGAACATGGCCAGCGACATGACCCCGCTGTTTGAGTCCATCATCAAGAACGTCGACGCGCCGAACGTCGACAGCGACGGCGCGTTCCAGATGCAGATTTCGCAGCTTGACTACAACAGCTATGTTGGCGTCATCGGCATCGGCCGCATCAAGCGCGGCTCGGTAAAACCGAACCAGGCTGTGACCATCATCGACCATGAAGGCAAGCGTCGCAACGGCAAAGTGGGCCAGGTACTGGGCCATATGGGCCTGTTGCGCATTGAGTCCAAGCTGGCGGAAGCGGGCGATATCATCGCCGTTACCGGTCTTGGCGAACTCAATATTTCCGACACCATTTGCGATCAGGCCCTGGTCGAAGCGCTGCCGCCGTTGACGGTGGACGAACCTACCGTCTCCATGTCGTTCGGCGTCAACACCTCGCCGTTCTGCGGCAAGGAAGGCAAATACGTGACTTCCCGCCAAATCCTTGAGCGCCTGAATAAAGAGCTGGTGCACAACGTGGCCCTGCGCGTGGAAGAAACCGTCGATCCGGATACCTTCCTGGTCTCCGGCCGTGGCGAACTTCATCTGTCGGTACTGATCGAGAATATGCGTCGCGAAGGCTTTGAAATCGCCGTATCGCGTCCGAAAGTTATCTATCGTACCGTTGACGGCAAGAAACAAGAGCCGTTCGAACAGGTTACATTGGATATCGAAGAGCAGAACCAAGGCCCGGTTATGGAAGCCATGGGCATCCGTAAGGGTGAAATGCGCGATATGCTGCCGGACGGCAAAGGACGTATCCGTCTTGATTACATCATTCCCAGCCGCGGCTTGATTGGTTTTCGTACCGACTTTTTAACCATGACCTCCGGCACCGGCCTGTTGTATTCGTCGTTCAGCCATTATGACGACGTCCGTCCGGGTGAAATCGGCCAACGCCAGAACGGCGTAATGATTTCCAACGGCCAGGGCAAGGCGGTGGCTTATGCCCTGTACAGCCTGCAGGATCGCGGACGTTTGTTCCTGGGTCATGGCGCGGAAGTGTATGAAGGCCAGGTTATCGGCATTCACACCCGCTCAAACGACCTGACGGTAAACTGCCTGACCGGTAAAAAACTGACCAACATGCGCGCGTCCGGCACCGATGAGGCCACCACGCTGGTGACGCCTATCAAGATGTCGCTGGAACAGGCGCTGGAGTTTATCGATGATGATGAACTGGTGGAAGTTACGCCACTGTCCGTGCGTTTGCGTAAGCGTCATTTGACCGAAAATGACCGTAAACGCGCTAACCGTTCGGGTAAAGAAGCTTAAACCCAACGGCCTCGCGGCGATAACGTTGACAATGCCGGTTTGCGTAAGCAGGCCGGCATTTTTTTATGGCCGGATGGCGCTATTCCCGGTGATAAAGCAGCGATATTTCACGCTGTTGGCAATAATCGTGGAATTTTTCGGCCGGCGACCGATCGGTTATCAGGGTATGAAACAACGATAAGGCGCCGATAAAGGCGGGTTTGGTGTTATCGAATTTACTGTGATCGGCCACCAGAATCGCCTGCTGCGACATGGATAATGCACGATGCTTCATGGTGAGCTCATCAAAGTTGAAACAGGTGGCGCCAACGCGTATATCGACGCCCGCCGCGGAGATAAAGGCTTTATCGGGACGGATGTTGTCCAGGATGGAGTACTGGGTCAAGGGTGTAAAGATACAGTTGGCGGGATGGAATTCGCCGCCGCACAGGATGACTTTGCATTTGGGCCGGTCTTGTAACGCCAGAAAGGTATTCAGGGAATAACAAACGGCGGTAAAAGCCAGTTCATCGTCAATGGCATCGATGATAAACGGGGTGGTGGTGCCGCAGTCAAAAAAAACCGTCTCGTCCGGCTCGATCAACGCCGCCGCCAGCCGGCCGATGACGTTTTTTTCTTCCACGTGCTTGGCTTTTTGATCTGATACGAAGTAGTGGGTAACGTTATTGTTGCGCGGATCGTTCACCACGTAACCGCCGAGCAGCACGACCTGCGCGGGTTCAGCGCTCAAATCGCGGCGGATGGTCATCTCCGAGACTCCCAGCAGGATGGCGGCATCTTTCAAATGAAGCTTATCTTCCCGCTTCAGGGCGAGTATGAGTTTATTAATCCTTTCTTCGCGCCGCGTTTCCATATGAAATCCTGCATCATCAACCCGATTTCCGCCGGGTTCAAATTAATAATCGCTGGCCGACGCTTTGCCCGAAACGATTGCGACACCGGAACTGGTGCCGATACGCGTGGCGCCGGCCATGATCATGGCGGTGGCGGTCTGGCGATCGCGTACCGCGCCGGAAGCCTTTACGCCAATTCCGTCACCGACGGTGTCGCGCATCAGCCGGACATGCTCTTCTTTGGCGCCGCCGGTACTGAATCCGGTGGATGTTTTCACAAACGCCACCTTCAGTTCGCGACAAATCCGGCAAACCTCGACAATTTGGTGTGAACTCAACAAACAGGTTTCCAATATTACCTTCAACGGAATAGCCGCGCAAACCTCGCGCACCGCGCGGATGTCGGCGGTTACCGCCTCGATATTGCCGCTTTTCAGCCAACCGACGTTAATCACCATATCTATTTCCTGCGCGCCCGCCGCCATCGCCGCCTGCGCCTCGGACACCTTGGCGGACGTCAGGCCAGCGCCCAACGGAAAGCCGATAACCGAGCAAACCTTTACCGGACAGCCGCGCAGTAACCGGGCGGCCAGCGGCACATACCCGGAGTTGACGCACACCGCATAAAAACCGAATTGTTTAGCCTCTTCACACAGGGTGGTGATATTCGCTTCGGTGGCATCCTGCGCCAGCAGGGTATGGTCGATATAACGGGCAAAGTCGATTTCAGGCGTTGTCATTTCAATGTCCTTGTTCTGGATTATCACGATGATTATGTGAGAATAATAACATTGCAAAAGTCGCACATAATAGCGATAAAGCAAATTATTTTTCATTAATTGATGTGGTATTTGTCATATAAATAACATTTAATCATCATTAATGTTAATTAAGTAACGTTGAGTGATGTTAAAAATATAAGGGTTAATAATTACGGATATAGCAGTTATTGACGCCAATAGGGTGGATTTAATTACCTCTATCAAAGGCATGCCCAAGACCGGCGAAACGCTGGCAGCCCCGATTTCAACTTCGGCTGCAGCGGCGGGTGTATCCAGCGGCGTAGCGCCATTTTTTATCAACCGGGAATCACATCATGCGCCACATTAGGGTACAAATGCCTGACGGCTACTTAAACAAAACACCGTTGTGCCCATTTATCCCCCTGTCCCGCCTGAATGCGTGTTGATGGCTGTTCAGTTGGTTCATTTACCGCTACAGTGGGAATATGATGAAAGATTGGGAGGGAGCCATGCTTTATATCTTTGATTTGGGTAATGTCGTGATAGATATCGATTTCAGCCGCGTCCTGGGGGTATGGAGTAATCTCAGCGGCGTGCCGCTGGCCCGGCTGAAGAAGCAGTTCGTCATGGGCGAGGCTTTCGAGCAGCACGAAAGGGGTGATATTACCGATGAGGCTTTTGCCGCCCTTATCTGCAATGAGCTGGGCATCGCCCTGAGTTTCGAGCAGTTTACCACCGGCTGGCAGGCGGTATTTGTCGGCGTGCGCCCCGAGGTCATCGAGATTATCCATCGCCTGCGCGAACAGGGTCATCGGGTGGTCATTTTGTCCAATACCAATCGTTTGCACTGTGACTATTGGCCGAGCCAGTATCCCGAGATCCAGCAAAGTGTGGATAAGCTTTATCTGTCGCAGGATCTGGGCATGCGCAAACCCGACCCCGCTACTTATCGCGCCGTGCTTGAGCAGGAAGGGGTAGACGCGCGGGACGCGGTTTTCTTTGATGACAACGCGGATAATATCAAGGGCGCGCAAAGCGTGGGTTTACCGTCTGTTCATGTAACGGATCCAGGCGTGGTACCCGCTTATTTCGCCTAAGTGGTGTATTCATCGGGGGGCTGTGCGATGAGAACTGCTTATCGGAAAAAATTCATCCGTTTTTTTTCGTTCTGTTCCCTGCTCTATAAACGCATCGACCATGATGGGATGACGGTATTGGCCGGGCATCTGGCCTATGTTTCCCTGCTTTCACTGGTGCCGCTCATTACCGTGGTTTTTGCGCTTATTGCCGCATTTCCAGTTTTTTCCGGCGCCAGCGTCCAGTTGAAGACCTTTATCTTCCATAATTTTATGCCGGCCACCGGCGACGTTATCCAGCGCTATCTCGAGCAGTTTATCCTCAATACCAACAAAATGACGGCGGTGGGCACCTGTGGGCTTATCGTGACCGCGCTGCTGCTGATTTATTCAGTCGATACGGTGCTCAACACCATTTGGCGCAGTAAAAACAAGCGCCCCATCATTTTCTCTTTTGCGGTTTACTGGATGGTGTTAACGCTGGGGCCGATACTGACCGGCGCCAGCATGGTGATAAGTTCCTATTTGATTTCCCTTACCTGGCTCAACAATAGCGGTACCACGACGGTCGTGACCCTGGTGCTGAGGATATTCCCGTTATTGCTCTCCGGCGCCTCGTTCTGGTTATTATATTGCGTCGTGCCGACGGTGCGCGTTCCCGGCCGGGATGCCCTGGTGGGGGCGGTGGTGGCGGGCGCGCTGTTCGAACTGGGAAAAAAGGCATTCGGCCTCTATGTCACCATGTTCCCGTCCTATCAGCTGATTTATGGCGTGCTGGCGGTGATACCCATCTTATTTCTTTGGGTCTATTGGAGCTGGTGTATTGTACTACTGGGCGCGGAAATTACCGCTTCGCTGACGGAGCACCGGCGGTTGAGGGCAGAGGAGAGGTTATTGCGATGATTGCCTTGATACAGCGCGTATTGCGCGCGGAGGTCGCCATCGGGGGCGATTGCGTGGGCGCCATCGGCGCCGGCCTGCTGATCCTGTTGGGCGTCGAGCGGGATGACGACAGGCAAAAGGCGGCCGCGTTATGCGAGCGCGTGCTGGCCTACCGCATATTCAACGACGGGCAGGGTAAAATGAACCTTAACGTCCGCCAGGCCGGCGGCAGCGTGCTGGTGGTTTCGCAGTTTACCCTGGCGGCGCAAACCGACAAGGGGCTGCGTCCCGGCTTTTCTCGCGGCGCGGCGCCCGCCCTGGCGGAGCAACTGTATGAGTATTTTAACGACTGCTGCCGCGAAAAGGATATCAGGACCGAAACCGGCCGCTTCGGGGCGGATATGCAGGTCTCGCTGGTGAATGACGGCCCGGTGACCTTCTGGCTTCAGGTATGAAACGTTAAAGACCTTTATAGAGAGAACATGGCATGTATCATCTGCGCGTTCCACACACCGAACAAGAATTCAGCGATTACTACCGGTTCCGCTGGGAAATGCTGCGTAAGCCGTTGCATCAGCCGCAGGGCTCCGAAAGGGATGCCTATGACGCGACGGCGCATCACCAAATGGTGGTGGATGAAGAAGGGAACCCGGTGGCCATAGGCCGGCTGTATATCAACGCCGACAATGAAGCCTCCATCCGCTTTATGGCGGTGGACCCCCAGGTGCAGGACAAAGGACTGGGCACCCTGGTGGCCATGACGCTGGAATCCGTGGCCCGCCAGGAAGGGGTCAAACGGGTGGTGTGCAGCGCGCGCGAGGACGCGGTGGATTTCTTCGCCAAGCTGGGATTTATCAACCAGGGTGAAATCACGGCGCCGTCAACCACACCGATCCGTCATTTTTTAATGATAAAACCCATCGTGACATTGGATGACATTTTGCACCGGCCGGACTGGTGCGGCCAATTGCAGCAGGCTTGGTATCAGCATATTCCGCTTAGCGAAAAGATGGGCGTGCGCATCAGCCAGTACACCGGCCAGAAGTTTATGACCACCATGCCCGAGGCCGGTAACCAGAATCCCCATCATACCCTGTTTGCCGGCAGCCTGTTTTCACTGGCGACCCTGACCGGCTGGGGGCTGATATGGCTATTGCTGCGTGAGCGCCAATTGGGCGGCACCATTATCCTGGCCGACGCCCACATCCGCTATCTCACCCCGGTGACCGGCAGACCCTGCGCGGTGGCCGATTTGGGCTCACTGAGCGGCGATCTCGACCGTCTGGCGCGCGGACGCAAGGCGCGGGTGCAGCTTGAGGTCGAGTTGTTCGGCAATGACGACAAAGGGGCGATATTCAAAGCCGTTTACCTGGTATTGCCGTCAACACCGGATAAGCCGCTGGAGCGCGGCGGCTCCCAGGCCGGCTGATAGGCGCTTGTAGCGGAAAATCCAGTCGTTTATGGCGCTGCCGGCGCCAGCTCGCCGTTGACCATGATCTGATCCGCCGTCTGGCCCTGCGCGTTCAGCGCATGCAGCCTGCCGTTAAGGAAGGGTTTAAACGGCGCGTTGGCGGGCATTTTCCCGGCCAGGGTAAGCTGTGTGTTGCCGTTGCCCGGCAAAGGCGCCACGGGCCATCCCCAGCGCTGCAATACGTTTAACGGCACCGCCCGTCCGTTAAGGTTCAGGGTAAATCCCCGTTCGCCCTGCTGGTTTATCACCGCCGTGGCCTCAAACAAGCCTTCGCCGGCAAAGGCGCTCAGTTCGGTGACGGCGACCCTGCCGCCCTCCGCGGTTAACGCCAGCGACGGGCGGCGGACATCGATTTTATTAAAGGTGGCGTCGCTGCCGTTAAGGTTGAGGCTCCCGGACCAGATGCCCCATTGATGATCGCGCGCCAATACCAGGTTTTTACCGTAGCCGTCCAGCGCGGTGATCTGAAACGGAAACGCGGGATTGATATCAATCAGCAGATTGCGGTTGGCGGTAAACTTGTTCACCTGAATGTCGGACAGCCAGGAGGGCAGGGGTTGCAGCCAGCTGTCCAGCCATTGCCCGGGCAAGGTATATTCCAATCCGGCCACCATGAAGTCATCCAGCTCCAGACGCTGTCCGTCCCGCAGCCAGCGGCCCGAGGTGCGCATCAGCCCCCCCTGCCAGCGCCCGCTGAACTGGCGTATTTCAATACCCTGCGGCGACAGGGTCATATTGGCTATCGGATCGTTTAAGTGCACGGCGCCGTTAATCAGGTCGCTGGCATTAAACGACAGGCTGCCGTCGTCCGACGACCAGTCGCCATCCTGAAAGGTGATATTGCGCAGGGTTAAATCCAAATCGCTAAAGGCCCAGTTTTTGCCTTCCATACGCGCGTCGATCAAATCAAAGCGATGGATGGTGATTTTCGGCACTTCCGACAGCTGGCGCAAAAACTCATCCAGGCTTTGCGCGGTTTGCATGCGCACATTGCTCAGGCGCAGGTTGTCCACCTGCCAGGCGCCGTCTTCGTCGCGCCGCGCATTGCCGGTCAACTCACCCTGGGACAAATCGGCGCCCAGGTTATCCAGCCGCAGTTGGGTGTTATTGATTTCGCCCTGCACCAGGACGTTTTCCGCCGGAATGCCGTTGAGGGTCAGGGAACGGGCGCTGATCTGGAAGCGGGCGTTACGTCCCAACGGAAAACCGGTTTGCGGTTTCCAGGGAGTAACGCCGGCGTTGACGTTTTGACCGTTCAGCTCCCAGCCGCCATAAGGGGACTGGATAGCCATGCCGTTGAGCTGCAGCACATCCGCCTCCAGCGGAAACGCCAGCGAGGCGGGATCCAGGTTCAGGGTGCCGTCCTGCAGCTGGATACGGGAAAAATGATAGGGATTGGTGAATTGCCCGATGCTGAACCCGGCCACCAGCCGTTTGGCCACCAGGGTGGCCCTGCGCTCTTTTTGTCCGAACGAGATGTTGTCGAAATAAATGTCGCTTGGGTCGGACCAGCTATGGGTGATTTTATTGAAAGACAACTGGTAATCGCTGTGCTGGGTGACCATTCGGCCAACCCAACCGGCGCCCCAGGAGGTTTGCAGCAACACGTAGATCAGGACAATTATCAATAGCAATAGTAATAGTATTGATAACAAGAGTTTCCCAATAAATTTCATTGCTCAAATCCATCGCTGTCATAAAGGTTACCCAGTTTATGCCGTAATTAACGGGGCTTCTCAAGAGCCAATGCGCTTCAGGCAAAAAAAAGCCGCCATATTGATACGGCGGCCGCATAAATTACGCGTTGGTTAATCAGTTATGTTCCGGCGGGAACAGTAAATTCAAGATGATGGCGGTAATGCCGCCGGCGGCGATGCCCGATGACATCAGGGTTTTCAGCCACTGCGGCGCGAATTGCAAGATCAGCGGCTGTTGGGACACGCCCAGCCCCACCGCCAGGGACAGGGCGATAATCATAATGGCGCGGCGATTGAGCCGTTCACGGGAGACGATGCGCACGCCGGATGCGGCAATGGTGCCGAACATGACGATGG
Source organism: Acerihabitans sp. (assembly GCF_036398755.1). NCBI lineage: Bacteria > Pseudomonadati > Pseudomonadota > Gammaproteobacteria > Enterobacterales > Pectobacteriaceae > Acerihabitans > Acerihabitans sp. Next base: position 8,852 of record NZ_DASWOM010000093.1, read on the forward strand.
TCGCGCCTCCCAGCACCGGCTCGGGGATATGCTGCACAAAGCCGCTGACCACCGGGAACAGCCCTAGCGCAATCAGCATCAGCGACACCACAAAACCGACATAGCGGCTGGCCACGCCGGTGAGCTGAATGACGCCGTTATTTTGACCAAAACAGGAGTTGGGGAAGGTGTTGAATACCGCCGACAGCATGGAGTTCAGGCCGTTGGCCAGCACGCCGCCTTTCAGGCGCCGCATATAGATGGGGCCGCGTACCGGCTGCTCCGAGACGTCGGAGGTGGCGGTAATATCGCCGATGGTTTCAAGCGACGTGACCATAAACACCAGCATCAGCGGGATAAGCAGGTCCCAGTCGAAACCCAGGCCATAATACAGCGGCGTCGGCACCATGATGATGGACTGCGCCGGCGCGGGAGCGATTTGCGGCAACATGCCCATCATCCAGGCCGCCAGATAGCCCACCGCCATGGCTATCACCAGCGAGGCGACGCGCAGATAGGGATTGCGCTGGCGATTGAGCAGGATGATGACCAAGAGCACCACGCCCGCCAGCATCAGGTTTTTCGGCGCGCCGAAGGTATGATCGCCCATGGCGGCGAAACCGCCGCCGATGGAGGTCAGGCCGACCTGGATCAGTGAAATGCCGATAATCATCACCACGATACCCGATACCAGCGGCGTAATGATGCGCCGGGCCAGATGCAGTACCCGGGATAACAAAATTTCGGTGCAGGACGCCACCATCAGCGTGCCGAACAGGGCCGCCATCATGGTGGGCACATCGGCGCCGCCGTTTTTCAGCGCCAGGCCGCCCATGATAAGCGGCGTGACAAAGTTGAAGCTGGTGCCCTGAATGGACAACAGGCCCGATCCCACCGGTCCCCAGGTCTTGATTTGCAGTAGGGAAGCCAGGCCCGAGGCAAACAGCGACATGCTGATGATATGCTGCGTATCCTGCGCCGGAAGTCCCAGCGCCTGGCAGATTAACAGGCCGGGCGTGATAACGGCGACAAACATGGCCAGCAGGTGCTGGCAGGCGGCAAACAGGGTTTCCGCCAGCGGCGGGCGATCGTCGAGATGATAAATCAGTTCGCTTTTGGCAACGGGAATCGGCGCGTCATCGACGTCAGTGGCTGGCATGGTCATGGGGGGAAACTTTCCTGGACGGCAAAGGAGGCATTTTAATCAACCTGCTTTCAAAAGCAATCGATTGCTTTCAGCTTCCGCCCCAACCGTTTGATATAAATCAATTCAGGCGCGGATTGCCGCGCACCGGGCCGTTCATGCTCAATACGGCTGGCCGAAACCAAACGCACCCTCTTCCAGACAAATTTCCGCGGCAAACGCCGCCGCCCGTTCCAGGCTGACCGCCATGCGCATATCCGCCGATGCGCCGATATCGCCCGCCGGATTCGCCGTGCCGTCCGGCCTTGAGAAACTGGGGATCAATTGCAAATAATCCAGCAAAAACGCCGTGATAAACGCATCCCCCGCCCCCAGCGTATCTAACGGAGTCACCTTGAGCGGCGCCTGCCGATACCACCGCTCGCCATCGAACAACACCGCTTCTTCACTGCCCCGGGTCGCCACCGCACAGCCGCAGCCGGCGGCCACCGCCCGGCGCAAAATTGCCTCGCTCTGCGCCAGCGTACCGCCGGCGCAGGAGAAAAAGCCGTAATCTATCCAAGGACACAGCGCCAGTGCCGCGGGCAGATCGAAATCGTCCGAAAAATCATAAGACACCGGTATGCCCAGCCGGCCCAGGGCCGGCAGCTGCGCGTCGAGATAGCCGTAGCTGCCGGTATGGATCAATGCCGAGTCCCGGACATAATCGCTTTCCGCCAGCACAAAATCCATTGACGCCAACCGGCTGACCCCGCCCCGGTTCGAACCGAGGAAAACCCGTTCGCCATCAGTGATGGTCAGGCTGGCCCAGCCGTTTTCTCCGGGCACCTGCCGGCAGCGCGACGCGTCCACCCCAAGTTGCCCAAGGGCCGCCTTGACCTGCGCCGCCGCCGCATCGTCGCCAAACACGCCCATATAGGCGGAAGGACAGCCCAACCGTGCGGCATATACGCTGAAATTCAGCGCGTTGCCGCCGGGGTAGCGCGTACGGATATGGGTATACTGATCGACCACATTATCGCCGATACCGAGAACTTTCATCTTGCCTCCGTCGGCCAGATAATCAAATTTCCAGGTCTGTTGGCCCGGCGCCGGGCGTTACTCAGCGTCATCAATACTCCACCTGGCCCATGTAACGGCGTTTCTCCAGCGGATGTTGGCGCAGGTCCGCCAGCGCCGCGCGATATTCGCACATCACGCTGTAAAACAAGATGGGGTTGAAATACTCCACCACTGATGGCGGCAGGATGCCGATATCCAGCTCCCTGGCATCGATAATTTCTACTTTATCGGCATACTTGCGCAGGAAACTCCGCGCCCGCTCATCAAGCGCACGGGTGCGTCCCTCGTTCACCATCAGGATAAACGGGGTTTCCCGATCGGTCACCTCAAACGGTCCGTGAAAATATTCGCCCGAGTGAATGGGCGCCGCGTTCAGCCATTGCATCTCCATCAGCGAGCAGATGGCGAAACCATAGGCATGGCCGTAGGACGCGCCGCTGGAGAGGATATAAAATAGCGACTCGTGCCGGTAACGTTCGGCAAATGCCGTACAGCGCGCGGCCACCTTGACGCGGGCGCGAGACACCACGCCGTCGATCTGCCCAAGCCCCTGGCCAAACGCGGCATAATGTTCGTAGCCTTCGGTTTGAGCCAGGATCTCGACGCACAGCCCGAGGATGATTGCCATTGGATTATCCGCCACGCTGCTGTCGTTGCCCCAGGCATAAACGATGTTGTGATCGGCATACTGCCGCAAATCGGCCTCAATGTTATGGGTCAGCGTCACGGTCGTTGCCCCGCGCCGTTTGGCCAGCGCGGCGGCGGCCACGGATTCCGGCGTATTGCCGCCGTGGGAACAGACGATCACCAGCGAGTTGCCGCCCAGGCGTCTCGGCGCGGCGTGGACAAATTCGTTGGCGGTGATCATGGCGCAGTGCAACGCCGTCGATTCGGCCTCAAGAAAATATTTAGCCGGATACATATCGACCAGCGACCCGCCGCAGGCCACCAGGTAAACCTGGTGGATACCGCCGGTGTCCGCCAGCCCCGCCGCCGCGGCGGTAATAATGGAATGCACATTCATAGCGAATACCTTGTTTTATTCATGAAGTACTGCGTCAACAGTGATGAGTGATGGCGGCCGACGACCCGGCGGTAGGCCGGGCCGGCCGCGCACATGGTCAGTCGCCGTAAATATCGAATTTGAAATATTTGGCCGCCAGTTGGTCATAGGTGCCGTCGCTTCTGATTTTGGCGATGGCCTGGTTGAGCGAGGCCTGTAACTCGCTATCCTCCTTGCGTAGCCCGATGCCGGTGCCCGGTCCGAAAATCTCGCGGTCGTTCACCCGCGGCTGTATCAGCGCGAAGTTCTGCCCCTGGGGTTTATTGAGCAGCGATTCGGCGACTACCGTGGCATCATCGAGAGTGCCGTCCAGCCGCCCCACGACCAAGTCAGCGTAGACCGCATCGGCGCTCGGGTAAGGGATGATATCCACCCCGGCGGGCGCCCAGAATTTTTTTGCATAGGCTTCGAACACCGACCCCTGCTGTACGCCGATGTGTTTGCCCTTGAGCGAGTCGGCTGTCGGTTTCAGCCCGCTGTTTTTAGCGGCCACCAGGAAAGCCGGGGTATTAAACAGCTTATCGCTGAAGTTGATCGCTTTGCCGCGCTCGGCGGTAATGCTCAGCGACGAGAGTATGGCGTCGAATTTCTTGGCTTTCAGCGCCGGGATAAGCCCGTCGAAGCTGTTTTCCACCCAATGGCATTTGGCCTGGAGCGCGTTGCAGATGGCATTGCCCAGATCGATGTCAAAACCGACCAGCCGTCCCTCGGCGGTTTTGTACTCAAAAGGCGGGAATGTGGGATCCACGCCAAAACGCAGGTCCTGCTGCTGGGCCTGCGCGGAACAGGCCAGAAGGGAAAGGGTAAGGGATAACCAATGCCTGGTTTTCATCAAAACGGCTCCGAAGGTTAAGTTGACTGCCGGCCCCGGCCGTCCGGATAAAGAACGGCGCGATAAAGTATACCATAAATTAGACCACTACATTATGGTATAACTTATATCGGCGAACGAAGCAACAGCCAACCGGCGGTAATGCGACAATTGCCGAGCGCCGGGGCGGCCGGCATTGACCTTTGGCGACGGCGGCCCGACCGTGGTATGATTGGCTTTCGGCACAATATATTACCAATCGGTATCCAGTGCCGGCGTTATCATCGTTCAGCCGTATAACCCGGCAACAGGCGCCCGGATGAAAATAGACCATGGATAATCAGACCACACATCACTCCGGCCAACCGCCGCGCAAAGCCTATCTGGCAAAGCGCCAGGCATTGCAAAGCCTGCTGGAAACGCCGGAATTCAATCCCGGCGATCGGATTCCCGCCGAGCGCGATCTGGCGGATATGCTTGGCATCAGCCGCATGACACTGCGCAAAATCCTCAATGAGCTGATCGAGGGCGGCATACTTGAACGTCACGGCAATCGCGGTACCTTCCTCACCAGCACGGCCATTGAACGGCCGCTGGCCCAGCCGGTTCAGTTAGGCATCAGCAAGATAGTCGAAATGAACGGCGCCGTGCCGAGCAGCAAGCTGATTTTTTTCCACCGCGCCGCGGCCAGTTCCCGCATCGCCAGGCTGCTGATGATCAAGACCGGTATGCCGATCCTGATCATCAAACGCCTGCGACTGGCGGACACCAAACCGTTTTGCCTGGAAACCAGCTACCTGCCGCAGGAGAGGGTGCCGGGCCTGTGCGCGGAGGATATGCTCCAGGACACCTCCCTTAATCAGCTGTTGGCTGAGCGCTATGGCATCGTCGGCGCTTTCGACGAAGGCACCATCCGGGTGGGCATCATGACTCCCGAAGAGCGGGAATTGCTGCAGGCCGAGCCTGGTTCGCCGGCGCTGACCTACCGGGGGGTGATTTTCGATCGCCAGCGCCGGCCGAACGAATATCTGGTCTCGGTTAACCATCCGCATCGGGTAGCCTTTCGGATCGCCACTACCCTGTAGCCAAGGCGGGCGCTTGCCAGATGCGGGCAATGTTAAAGGTAGGGGGTTGGGTTTGCCGCTAGGCGTTGGTATAGCGCACGCGTTCCGGCATCCAGCGTTCAATCAGCGCCTGGGCGGCGGCGGGATGGTTTTGATGGATATGGCGCGCCAGCCGTTGCACCTCCGGAATCATCGCCTGGTCGCGCAGCAGATCGGCTACTTTGAATTCCGCGTTGCCGGTCTGGCGGGTGCCCAGCAGTTCCCCGGGACCACGGATCTCCAGATCTTGTTGCGCGATGACAAAACCGTCGTTGGTATCCCGCAGCACCTGCAATCGCCGTTGCGCGGTTTTGCTCAGCGGCGACTTATACAACATGACGCAGTGGGAGGCCACGGCGCCGCGTCCCACGCGTCCGCGCAGCTGATGCAGCTGCGCCAGCCCCAGGCGCTCCGGGTTTTCAATAATCATCAGGCTGGCATTAGGCACATCGACGCCCACCTCGATGACCGTGGTCGCCACCAGCAGATGCACTTCACCCGCCTTGAAGGCGCTCATCATCTGCTGTTTTTCCTGCGACTTCATGCGGCCGTGCACCAAACCGATGTTCAGCTCCGGCAGCGCGGCCGCCAAACCTTCCCAGGTGGCCTGCGCCGCCTGGGCTTCCAACAGATCGGATTCCTCGATTAAGGTGCAGACCCAATAGGCCTGGCGCCGCTCCTGCAAACAGGCTTGCCGTACCCGCTGGATGATATCCTCGCGTCGGGTATCGGGAATGGCCACCGTGGTCACGGGCGTCCGGCCGGGCGGCAGTTCATCGATAACCGAGGTATCCAGATCGGCGTAGGCGGTCATGGCGAGCGTGCGGGGAATGGGGGTGGCGGTCATGATCAGCTGATGGGGATGGAAGCCCTGCGCCAGGCCCTTCTCCCACAAGGCCAGGCGCTGGTGTACGCCGAAGCGGTGCTGTTCGTCGATGATAACCAGCGCCAGCCCGGCGAATCGCACCTGTTCCTGGAAAATGGCATGGGTGCCCACCACCATTCCCACCGCGCCGGCGGCGATGGCGTCCTGCTGGGCAATACGCGCCTTGCCTTTTTGTTTACCGGCCAGCCAGCCCACCTCGATGCCCAGCGGCTCGAACCAGTGGCGAAACGTCTGCGCGTGCTGCTCGGCCAGCAGCTCGGTCGGCGCCATTAACGCCACCTGTTTGCCCTGGGCGATGGCCCGCAGCGCCGCCAGGGCCGACACCAATGTTTTTCCCGAGCCGACGTCGCCCTGTACCAAACGCATCATCGGTACCGGCTCGGCCAGATCGCGCTCGATTTCAGCCACCACCCGTTGCTGCGCGCCGGTGGGCGTGAAGGGCAGCAGCGCCAGGAAACGCTCTTTAAGGCGATGATCGGCGGTGAGCGCCAGCGCCAGGTCCTTGCGGATCCCGGCCCGCACCGCCAGCATGCTGAGATTATGGGCCAGCAGTTCTTCCAGGATCAGCCGTCGCTGTGCCGGGTGTTTGCCCAGTTCCAGATCGGCCAGTGAGATATCGGGCGCGGGACGGTGCAGGGTGCGCAAAGCATCCGGCAGGCTCAGCAGGCCACGGCACAGCTCCGGGGGCAGCAGTTCGGCGATCGGGCAGGTATCGAGCAGAGTCAGCGCCTGATCCGTCAGGTTGCGCAGGGTTGCCTGGCGCACGCCTTCGGTGGTGGGATAGACCGGCGTCAACGAGGAAGCCAGCGCCACGTCGTCCCGATCGCCGAGCACATGGTATTCCGGATGGATGATTTCAGCGCCCTGCTGACCGCGGCGGATTTCACCATAGGCGGTGACGCGCCGACCGGGGGCCAGGCTGTTTTTCATCGCGGCGTTGAAGTTAAAAAAGCGCAGGGTGATGATGCCGCTGTCGTCACGCATGCGGCAGGTCAGCATGCGCCGCCGGCCGAAGCTGATATCGCAGGCCAGCACTTCGCCCTGCACGGTAACGAACATACCGGGCAGCGCATCGCCAATCGGGTAGAGACGGGTGCGATCCTCGTAACGAGAGGGCAGATGCAGCAGCAGGTCCTGCAGGTTCTCCAGGCCAAGCCGCGCGAGTTTGGCCGACTGGGCGGGGCCGACCCCTGAAAGCGAACTCAGCGGAATGGCATTCAGCAGACGGCCTTCCATCATTTCAACACTCCGTGGCGGGTAAACGGGCCCGCAATGGCTAAACGGCCGTGATGTCGCGCCGGCGGGCGGCCAGGACGTTAATTGCGGTTGCGGGTGACCCTTATCACATCCGGCATAACGCGTATTTTACGCATAATATTCGCCAGATGGACACGGTCGCGCACGGTCAGGCGAATAAACGCGCTATAGACCCGCCCGTCTTTCTCTTCGGTGTTCAGACTCTGGATATTGGAATCGGCGTCGTTGATAGCCGCGGTCAGGTTGGCCAGCGCACCCTGGTGATTAAACATATCCGCTTTGATTTCGGCGATAAACTCCTGCTCGGTATCCAGATCCCATTCCACCGCCATGAATTTTTCCGCTTCTTTCTGGTAGCCGCGAATATTACGACAGGATTCGTGATGCACCACCAGGCCTTTACCCGGGCTGACATGGGCGATGATCGGATCGCCGGGAATAGGGCGGCAGCATTTGGCAAAGGTGATAAGCACCCCTTCCGCGCCTTTGATCGGCAGGGTCTTGGGGCTGGAAACGGCGGTGCCGGACGGCGCCATATTGGACTGGTCGCCCTGGAGATTACGGGCAATCACCACGCTCATGGCATTGCCAAGGCCGATTTCCGCCAGCAGATCGTCCAGTGAGGCCAGTTTCATCCGGTCCAGTTCATGCTGAATATTTTCCGGCGGCACTTCGGCCAGTTTTCGACTGCCGCCGAGGGCGTTGTTCAATAAACGCCGGCCTAAACTGACGGAATCATCGCGTTTAAGGTTTTTCAGCATCTGGCGGATTTTGGCCCGCGCCTTGGAGCTGACGACAAAGTTCAGCCAGGCGGCATTGGGCCTGGCGCCAGGGGCGGTAATAATTTCAACCGCCTGTCCGCTGGTCAAGGCTTGGGACAAAGGATAAGGCTGCCGGTCCACCCTGGCGCCGACGCAGGCATGGCCGATATCGGTATGCACCGCGTAGGCAAAGTCCACCGGCGTGGCGCCGGCCGGCAGTTCGACAATACGTCCTTCCGGGGTAAAGACGTAAATTTCATCCGGAAACAGATCGGACTTCACGCTTTCAATAAACTCAAACGAACTGCCGGCGCTTTGCTGCAGCTCCAGCAGGCTTTGCATCCAGCGCTTGGCGCGAATCTGCGCCGTGGTGCCGGTTTCACCCTGTTCTTTATAAGCCCAGTGCGCCGCCACGCCCATTTCCGCCATCTGGTCCATGTCCTCGGTGCGGATTTGCACTTCCACGGGCACGCCGTGTGGGCCAATCATCGAGGTATGCAGGGATTGATAGCCGTTGGCCTTGGGAATGGCGATATAGTCCTTTACCCGCCCAGGGCGCGGTTTATACAGGCTGTGCATCTGCCCCAGCACCCGGTAGCAGGTATCCACTTCGCCGACGATGACCCGAAAAGCGTAGATATCCATAATGGAATGAAACCGCTGCTCTTTGAGATGCATCTTGCAATAAATGGAGTACAGATGTTTTTCCCGGCCGCTGACGCGACAGGGAATGCCCGCTTCGGTCAACCGTCCTTCGATTTCCGCCAGGATTTTCTGGATCATCTCTTTACGATTGCCGCGCGCCGACTTGACCACTTCCTTGATCACCCGGTAGCGGTTGGGATAGAGCGCCTCGAAGCCCAGCTCCTCAAGTTCGGTCTTGAGGTGATGGATACCCAGCCGATGGGCCAGCGGGCTATAGATTTCCAGGGTTTCGCGGGCTATGCGGCGGCGTTTGTCAGGTCGCAGCGAGCCGAGGGTGCGCATATTGTGGGTCCGGTCGGCCAGCTTTATCAGCACCACCCGGATATCCTGCACCATGGCCATGATCATTTTGCGGAAATTTTCCGCCTGGGCTTCTTTTTTGTCGCGGAACTTAAGCTTATCAAGTTTTGAAACGCCTTCGACCAGCTCGGCCACGCTTTTACCGAACAACTGCTCCATGTCCTGGTAGGTGGCCGGAGTATCCTCAATCACATCATGCAGCAGCGCCGCCATCAGCGTCTCATGGTCAAGACGCATTTCGGCCAGAATGCAGGCCACGGCGACCGGATGGGTGATATAAGGCTCGCCGCTGGAGCGTGACTGTCCCTCGTGGGCATCACGGGCGACAAGGTATGCCTGCCGGAGGAGCTTAATCTGATCTTCGGGCAGGTATCGTTGAATCAATAGATTCAGGCTTTCAAACAGATACAATTGTGAACCGTTGTCCGAGTTTAGCGACGACCTTCAGCAATCGCGGTAACCGCCTGGATTTCTGCGGCTTCCTGCTCCTGCTGTTCCTGGCGATCCCGCAAGTCGAGGATCTGATTGGTAATCAGGCCTTCTTCTATTTCACGCAGGGCGATAACGGTGACTTTGTCGTTTTCTTCCGCCACCAGGGGATCTTTACCACCGACCTGAAGTTGGCGAGCGCGACGGGCAGCGACCAGCACCAGGTCAAAACGGTTACCAATTTTTTCAACGGCGTCTTGTACAGTTACGCGTGCCATATGTGAGCTACTCCGCAAATAGGGAAATGACTGGGCATCATACTGAAAGTTGTTTCAGTCCGCCAACAGTTTGGTGATTAAAGCGTCATGCCGTAACTTTTGCCGGCCCAGACGCAGGCGTTCGGCACGAATAATGGTTTTCAAATCCATTAAGGCCGTATTGAATTCGTCATTCACAATCAGGTAATCATACTCGGCGTAATGCGACATTTCCGCCACCGCCTGCGCCATGCGCCGGGCAATGACTTCTTCGCTATCCTGCCCGCGGCCGCGCAGTCGCCGATCCAGCTCTTCCCTGGACGGCGGCAGCACAAAAATGCTGCGCGCCTGGGGCATCCGCTCGCGGATTTGCTGCGCGCCCTGCCAGTCGATATCCAGGAACACATCCACGCCGGTGGACAGCACCTGTTCGATGGCCTCGCGCGAGGTGCCGTAATAATTACCAAAGACATTGGCGTATTCGAGAAAGCTCTCTTCCCCGATCATGCGCGTAAACTCAGCCTCGGAAACAAAAAAATAGTGTTCGCCGTGTTTTTCTCCCGGACGTATGGGCCGCGTGGTGTGGGAGATCGATACCTGGGTGTCGTAAAGCGGTTGTGTTTTAAGCAACGCCTGGATCAGGCTGGATTTTCCCGCGCCGCTGGGTGCGGAAACAATGTAAAGCGTACCATGAACCATAGTGGAAATTTTTCGGCTGTAGTGGATGTCTGTAATGGATAACCGTCGTTGATAAATCGACGGGTGAAGACGATATCGTTTTACATTATACACAGCATTGGCACAGGTTGCAGCTTCCCTTGTTATCAAGGGTGGGGCGGCGGCGGCGTGAACGCGGAAAGACCACGACGGCAGCAAACAAACGGGCGTGAAAAAGCGCAATGGCCGTTTAAGTCTCGCAGTAAATACATAAAAAAAACTTAAGATATACAATGCTAACTATTTCACATCATCGGGTGACCAATGCGATATCATAAGCAGTGTCGGCTCATATACCGCATATATACGGGGATCCGCTGCATAATAGCCGGGAAGCTATCCATGCCGAAGGCAATGCCTGCTAAACTATTGGCAGGCATATATCAAGATTTGGTTATATTTTCGGTGTGGAAGAGGTATTTCCTCATCAACACAAAACCTATTGTTGATGAGGAAATCTTGATGATGCTGATGTACTACCGATAGGCCGTTTTTTCCTACCGTACTGACTAGGCTACGTAAGGGTTACCGCCGCAATTAGCGCTGGCCGGCTTCGAGGGTAATGCAAATTTCACTGAATTTTTCCATTTGCGATTCCGAGAGCGGCGCCAGAATACGCTCCAGGATAGTCCGATGGGTATGCTGGGCAATTTCCAGTTTATCGCGACCCTTTTCCGTTATATAAACATGTTTAACACGGCGGTCGGTCGGGCTTTGCTGGCGTTGCAGCATTTCGTCTTTCTCCAGGGCGTCCAGCACCGTTACCACCGTACGGGAAGAGAACCCCATATAGTTTTTGATATCGGTGGCGCTGGTCTTGCCATGGGTAATCAACTGCAGGATCTTCATTTTTGACAGGGAAAGCCCTTCATTGACCAATTGGCCGTTCACTTCTTTTCTCAGGCGATGATAGATGCGCGATAAAGATTCCACGGTAACTGACATATCTATTCTTTTTTCCATCGTTGTTGCTCTCTGTGTAATTAAGACGATTCATTCGCCACAATGGCAGGATAAAAATCTGTAATGTTGATACAGGGATTAATTTGTCCCTTCGGCAATGGATTAGTGAAAAAATGCTTTGTGCAACATAGACGTTCCACTCCCAATCCATCGATGGCAAAGACACCGCCAATATTGCTATTGCTCGCGTTAAGCGCTACAAGAATCATTAATTGGGCCCTCAATAAGAAGAACCATATACAATACGGATTATTCAATGCCAGCGCAGTTTATATGAATATTTTCTATTTTGAAACATGACTAATAGAAAAAGACGCATGTAATATCGAAATATCACGGTGGTGATATTTTATTTTATTTTATTACTTTTATATTAACCATGTAGTCTGCTATCTTTATATGTTTATCACATAAATATAACGTAACACCATGATATATATTGATTATTATAAATATTAACATTTAAATAAAATCGAATAACATATGTTTTTTCTTGGAAAAAAATAATAATTATAAAAATAAATTTAAATAAATTTCTAACATAAACATCACGACAAGGGCATAGCCGCAAGATGTTCCCTTTAACGCGTTGCTTTGCCCTGCCCATACCCGTGGGATAAATGCGCGCCGAGGCATACGGCGTTCTTATATGTCGTTCTTTTGCAAAAAAATGTCGTAATTACGACGTATATCCGGGGTAAACACTGGCAAGCTTGCTGACGTTTACTGCTCCAACCAGTAGAGATCGGTACTTTAATCCGGGCGGATGGCCATTTCCCGACGCTTATTCCCGGTCGTGAACCTATTGACGGCCTGTCGACGGGTGTCGATGCGGCAACGGGTGATAAGCGGGTACTTCATTGCGACAATTTTAAACAGGCTGGGCTTATGTTTTTTTACCTGCTTCGGCGGCTTTTGCTGGCGGCGTCCGTGATGTTGCTCGCCGTCTCGTTACTTTTTTGCCTGGTGTTCCTGGTGCCCGGCGACCCGGCTTCCGTGGCGCTGGGGCCGCGCGCCAGCGAAGCGCAAAAACAGGCGCTGCGCGAGCATATGGGACTGGACCGGCCGGCCATAGTGCAGATCGGCCGCTTTATCGGTAACGTCGCCTCCGGCGACCTGGGCGAAGATGTCCTGACCCATCGGCCGGTGAATCAACTGATCGCCCGCGCCCTGCCCAATACCCTGATACTGGCCCTGTCGGCCATCGCCTGGGCCATTATACTGGGTATCCCGTTGGGCTGTTGGGCGGCGTTGCGCCAGAACAGCCTGGCCGATCGCCTCATCGGCTTATTGTCCACCAGCGTCATCGCCCTGCCGGCATTTGTGGTGGCTATCTATGCTTTGCTTATCTTCGCGGTCACCCTGAAATGGTTCCCCGCCATCGGCGCGGGGCAACGGGACGACCCCGTTTCCCAACTCAACGCCCTGGTGTTGCCTTCCCTGACGGTGGGCTTGAGCTGGATCGGCTATCTATCCCGGCTGGTGCGCGCATCCATGCTGGAAGTCCTTAAGGAAAATCATATCCGGACCTATCGCGCCTTCGGCGTCGGCGAGCGGTTAATCGCCATGCGCTATGCGCTGCCGATTGCGGTGGTGCCGGTGGTCTCGGTGCTGGGGGTCGGTATTGGCTCGCTGCTGTCCGGCGCGGTGCTGACCGAAATCGTCTTTGCCCGTCCGGGCCTCGGCAAACTGGCCTTCGATTCGGTGATTTCGCGTAATTTCCCGGTGGTGATGGGCACGGTGGTGGTGACCTCCGGTTTTTACGTGCTGGCCAACCTGATTGCCGATTTGATTAACACCTTTCTCGATCCGCGCGTGCGGCAGGAGCTTTGACCATGGCTCTGATATCCACTACCGCTCCCGGGCTGGAAACATTGACTCCAGCCGCGCCGCGTCCCGGCGCGCTCCGGGTTTTGCGCCAGGTCTGGTCGGGCGGCATGGGACGTTTCGCGTTGATCTGCGTCGTCGCGCTGCTGGCCTGCGCCGTTTTCGCCCCGTGGCTGGCACCGCACGATCCCATCGCCATTAAAGCGGCGCTCAGGCTGAAGGGACCCAGTATGGCATATTGGCTGGGCAACGATCAGCTCGGGCGCGATATTCTCTCGCGCCTGATTTATGGCAGCCGGATCGCCATGACGGTGGCGTTTGTCGGCACCGGCGGCGCGCTGCTGATCGGCTCCATGCTGGGCCTGCTGGCGGGGTATGGCCCACGGCAAATCGACACCTTGCTGATGCTGTTTTGCGACGCGCTGATGTCGATTCCGATGATTTTATTCGCGCTGGCGGTGGTGACGCTTATCGGTTCAAGCGTTGCCACCATCATCATGATTATCGTCACCTTTATGGTGCCGGGATATTTTAGGGTGGTACGCAGCCAGACGCGGGTACTGAAACGCATGGAATATATCGTTGCCGCCCGCGCCATGGGCGCCTCGCCCCTGAGCGTGGTGTTTCGCCACCTGATCCCCAATCTGGTCGGCACGCTGCTGGTGCTGGTGGCGATGGATATCCCGGCGGTGATCGCCATTGAATCCGGACTGAGCTTCCTCGGCCAGGGCGTGCAGCCTCCCGACGCCAGCTGGGGTACGGTGCTTAACGACGGTTATTCCTATATCCGCCAGGCGCCGCATATCGTTATCGCCGCCGGCATTCCCATCATCCTGGCCACCCTGGGGTTTACCTTCCTGGGCGAGGCGCTGCGCGACGCGCTTGACCCTCGCACCGCGCGACAATCCAGAGGAGAGAGCTGATGGCCCTGCTGGAAATCGAAGATCTGTCGGTCACCTATGACTCGGCCAAAGGCCCGCTGAAAGCGGTGCGTAATATCACTCTTTCCGTGGACAAGGGCGAGGTATTGGGATTGGTGGGTGAAAGCGGCTCGGGCAAATCCACGCTGGTCGGCGCCATGCTGACCCTGCTGCCGGCCAACGCCCATGCGAGCGGGCATCTGCGCTATCAGGGGCAAGACCTGCTCGACCTGCCTGAGCACGCCAAACGGCGGCTGCGCGGCAACGGTATCGCCACGGTGTCCCAGGATCCGTTTACCGCCCTGAATCCGGTTATCACCATCGGCAAACAATTGCTGGCGTTTCAGCATCAAAAATCCGGATCTAAAGCGGAAAAGCTGGCGCGCGCCCTGGCGATGCTTGAGCGCGTCGGTATTTCAGACCCCAAAGGGAGGTTAAAGCAATATCCCCATGAGCTGAGCGGCGGTATTCGCCAGCGCATCGCCATTGCCGCCGCCCTGCTGACCGAACCGGAGCTGCTGATAGCCGACGAACCCACCACCGCGCTTGACGCCACCACCGAAATGCAGGTGGTGGAAGTGCTTAAGGCAAGCCGGAAGCTGGTGGACGGGGCCATCATCTTCGTGACCCACGATTTACATCTGGTCAGCGCCCTGTGCGACAAAGTGGCGGTGATGTACGCCGGGGAAATTGTCGAAGCCGGGCCTATCAAGCAGATTTTTTCCGCGCCGGCCCATCCGTATACCCAGGCGTTGCTGGCGTGCGATCCTGAGCGGATTGAAGTGGCCACGCGTGAACTGCCCTTTATCGCCGGCTCGGTGCCCATGCCCAGCGTCGATCGCGTCGGCTGTCCTTTCCAGCCCCGCTGTGGCGTGGCCTTTGCCCCCTGTAGCGCGCAGAACCCGCCCGATACCCTGCTTGACGCCGGCGGTTGGGTGGTTCGTTGCCATAAGGTGAACGCCCATGCTTGAAATCCAGGATTTAGTGGTCCGCTACAAGACGGGCACCCTGCTGAGCCGCCTGCGGCCCGGCGCGGTGCGCCATGTCGATGTGCTGGCGGGCGTCAGCCTGCATGTGCCGCCCGGCAAGACCCTGGGACTTATCGGTGAAAGCGGCAGCGGCAAAACCACCCTCGGCCGCGCGGTTATCGGCCTGGCGCCCACCGCGCGCGGCAGCATCCAGGTCAACGGACGGGCGCCGAATGACGCCAGCGATTTGTCATGGCGCGCCATTCGCCGGGAGACCGGACTGATTTTCCAGGACCCGATGGCCGCGCTTGACCCGCGCATGACGGTCGAACATCTGGTCACCGAGCCGTTTACCGTCAACGGCCGGGAGATCAAACGCCGGCTGGAGGCGTCCCGGCTGCTTGATCTGGTGGGGCTGCCGTCGCTGTTCCTGGACCGTTATCCCCACCAGCTGTCCGGCGGCCAGGCACGGCGGGTGGCGGTGGCCAGGGCGCTGGCGCTGCGCCCCAAACTGATTATCGCCGATGAGCCCACCGCGGGGCTGGATCTGTCGGTGCAGGGTGAGTTGCTGAATCTGCTGACCGCGCTACAGCGCGAATTGGGCATGAGTTACCTGATTATTACCCATAATCTGGCCATCACCCGCCATGTGACCGACCGCATCGCCATTATGTATCTTGGGCGCATCGTGGAAACCGGTCCGACCGACCTGGTATTTCGCCAGCCGGCTCATCCCTACACCCGGGCGCTGCTAAGCGCGAAAAGCAAACATAACCCGCCCGGGGTGGGCGCGTTGTCCGGCGAGGTACCCACCTTGTCCCGACGGCCCTCCGGCTGTGAATTCCATACCCGTTGTCCGTTGGCAACCCTGATGTGCCGTACGGACGCGCCCGCATTACGTCCACTCAGCGGGGAGCACCAGGTTTCCTGTCATACCCCTTTGATTAACGCTCAACCCCCACAGGCTCAGCCCAGCCGCATCATAGTAAAGGAGATGCATCCATGAAAGGCCCCTCGATGAACAGACGTTCCCTTATCAAGACGATGGCGATTCTCGCCGCCGGGGCTTCCAGCTCGTTAACGATCGGCGGCCAGACGCTGGCGTTTGCCGCGGATAATAAAAACAAGATCCTGCGGGTGCAAAACGACCTGGATATTACCAATCTCGATCCGGCCAACCGCAGCGGCTGGTATGACGAAATGGTGATGTTTGCGGTGTACTCCGGCCTGTGCCAGTACAAGGCGGGTACTGAATGGGGCTGGCAGTTGGATGCGGCGGAATCGCTGGAACAGGTGGACCCGCTGACGGTACATTTCAAGCTTAAGCCGGGGATAAAATGGAGCGGCGATTTCGGCGAAATGACGGCGGAGGACGTTAAATACTCCTATGAGCGTTTCCTGGATCCGAAACTGTCCGCTATCTACGCCTCCGACTGGGAAGCGCTGGATCACGTCGAGGTCAAAGGCGCCTATGAGGGCATTATCCACCTTAAACACCCTTTTGCGCCGCTGTTCACCAGCACCCTGCCGCACGCCTCGGGCCTGATCGTATGTAAAAAAGCGGTGGAAGCCGCCAAGGATAAAAAAATCGCCACCGATCCGCTGGCCTCCTCCGGTCCGTATAAAATTGGCGAATGGCTGCCGCGCGAACGGCTGACCCTGGTGCGCAACGACAAATGGAACGGTCCGCACAGTTTTTACGATCAGATTCAGCTGGTGCCGATTGGCGATCTGAACACGGCGGAAATTGCCTTTGAAGCCGGCGATCTGGATATGACTAAAATCAATATCAGCGCCATTCCCAAATACCAGCAGGGCGTGGCGGGCACCACGCTTACCGTGCGCCCGGCGCTGGCCTATACCTGGCTTGGCATGAACGTCGATCACCCGCTGCTGAAAGACCTCCGCGTGCGGCGGGCCATCCAGCAGGCTGTCGACGTGCCCTCCATCCTGGACGCCGCCTTCGGCGGCGCGGTGAAACCGGCGTTTGGCCTGGTGCCGCCGCCGCTGCCGGGGGCGCGCGTGAAAAATCTATATCCCTACTCCCCGGACGCCGCCAAACAACTGCTCAAGGAGGCCGGCGTATCCAATTTGCAACTGCGGCTGGATTTAACCACGTCCACCGACGGCGGCACCGTGGCGCAGGTGATCCAGGCGCAGCTGGCCGAAGTGGGCATCCAGCTTAAAGTCAATCAGATGGATGGCGCCGCCTTTGTCGCGGCGGGCCAGGAGTCCGAAGGCACCGCCTGGAAGGACGCCCAGCTGCGTATGACCACCTTCACCACCGCGCCGGACGCCAGCTGGGTTACCGCATGGTTTACCTGTAGCCAGGTGGGCATCTGGAATACCCAGCGTACCTGTGATAAGGCCTGGGACCAGCTGAATACCGAGGCGGCCAACGAGCTGGATCAGGCGAAACGGGCCGCCATGTACGTCAAGCTGCAGGATCAGCTGGAAGAGACCGGCGCCTATGTCTTTTTATATCACGGCAGCAATGCCTGGGTGACGCCCACCGCTATTAAAGGCGCATGGACCCCCGACGGCCAATGGCCGTTGTTCCGCGAGATCAAAAGCGTCTGATTATCCGGCATTACCGCCCGGGCGGGTATTGCCGGGCTTTATCACTGAAAAAAAGAATATCGGCCCAGGGCTTACGATGGCGCCCGGGGCCGGATGTGGGAGCTTCCTTGACTACTGCCCGTATTCCCCTCGCCCCGAAAAAAAGCGTCCGCACCGCCGCCAGCGCCCTGAGGCATCCGAATTACCGCCGGTTTTTCGGCGGCCAGCTGCTCTCGGTAATCGGCAGCTGGATCCATACCATCGCCTTAGGCTGGCTTATCTGGCGGCTGGGCGTATCTTCGCCGGTGATGCTCGGACTGCTGGCGTTTTGCAGCCAGGGGCCGATTCTGCTGTTTGGCTTGTTTACCGGCGTTATCGTCGATCGCTGCGATCGGCGCCGGTTGGTGCTGGCCACGCAAATCGGCCTGACGCTGCTGGTAACGCTGCTGTCGATACTCACGTTAAACCATTGGATCACAGGTGAAATCGCTATTTTCATCGCCCTCGGTCTAGGCCTTATCAGCGCGTTTGACCTGCCGGGGCGTCAGTCGCTGGTGGTCGATTTGGTGGAATACAACGACCTGGGCAACGCGCTGGCGCTGAACTCGGTGATTTTCAACGGCGCCCGCCTGATCGGACCGGCGCTGGGCGGCGTACTGGTGGATACCGTTGGGGAAGGATGGTGTTTTGCGTTTATCGCCGCCTCTTATGTGCCGCTTATCCTGTTTTTATCCAGCATGCGCATCCCGCAGCGTCCGCCGGTGGCCCGTGCCGGCGGCCTGCTGACCGAGATGGGCGAAGGGCTGGCGTTCCTGCGCCAGGACCCCGACGCCCTGCGTATCCTGCTGCTGGTCGGTTTATGCAGCCTGACCAGCGTGCCCTATTTTTCCTTTTTGCCCATGCTGGCGGATACGGTGTTGAAAGGCGGTCCCGCCGGGTCGGGCATATTGATGAGCATTACCGGCGTTGGCGCGCTCATGGCCGCCCTGCGCCTGGCGTGGAGCAGCGATATCGGCAAGATGCGTCCCTGGCCGATGTGGGCGGCGCTGATGCTGGGCGTGTCGCAGGTGTGCCTGGGCCTGTCGCATCTGTTCTGGCTTAGCGCCCTGATAGCCGCGCCGATAGGCTACGCCATACTGACCCAGAACCTGAGTTCGAATTCGCTGCTGCAGCACCGGGTGCCCGATGCCCTGCGCGGCCGGCTGATGTCGTTTTATTCCATGATGCTGATAGGAACCGTGCCTATCGGCGCCATCATCTGCGGCGGCGCGGCCGAACTGCTCGGGCTGCCGCTCACCATGATCATCGGCGGCGCGGCATGCCTGGCGGGCGTCGCCGCCATCGCCGGCTGGGACCATTTTGGCGCCCGGCGCAACGCATGATTTCACCACTTTCAGCCATTATCGCCGGGAGGCACCCGCATGTCAGACATGATAGACCCATCACTTGTGGTACCGCCGTATCGCCAGATCGTTATCCCATTGTCGGACGGCATCACGCTCGCCGCCCGGCTGTGGCTGCCGGAAACCCCGGCGAAAGTCCCGCTGGTGCTGGAGTGGATCCCCTATCGCCAGTCCGACAATACGGCGGTGGGGGATGCCATGATCCACGGTTTTTTCGCCGCTCACGGCATGGCCGCCATGCGCATCGACCTGCGCGGCAGCGGTAATTCCTCGGGGTTGCTGCATGACGAGTACCTGGCGCGCGAGCAGGATGACGCGGTGGAAGTGATAGCCTGGATTGCCGCTCAGCCATGGAGCAACGGCAGCGTCGGCATGATCGGCATCTCCTGGGGCGGTTTTGCCGCGCTGCAAATCGCCGCCCGTCGTCCGCCGGCGCTGAAGGCTATTATTACCTGCTGTTCCACCGACGATCGTTACGCCGACGACGTGCATTTTATGGGTGGCGCGCTGCTGACCGACGGGCTGCAATGGGGCAGCGGTTTATTTACCCAACTGGGACGGCCGCTGGACCCGGCCCATGTGGGCGAAAGCTGGCGCGATCTGTGGCTGGAGCGCCTCAACGGCATGGAACCGCCGCTCGGCCGCTGGCTGGCGCATATGGAGCGCGACGCGTTCTGGCGCCATGGATCGGTCTGTGAAAACTATGATGATATCCAATGCGCGGTTTATGCGGTGGGCGGCTGGACCGATGGTTATTCCGACGCCATCCTGCGCCTGATGGCCAACCTGAAGGTGCCGCGCAAAGGGCTTATTGGTCCCTGGACCCATATCTATCCCAACTGGGGCACGCCGGGGCCGGCCATCGATTTCCTTGGCGTTTGCCTGCGCTTCTGGCGGCACTGGCTGCTGGGGGAGGAGACCGGCATAATGGACGAGCCGATGCTGGATCTCTGGCAAGGGGAAAACCTGCGTTCCGAACCGTCCTCGCTGACCCTGGACGGCCATTGGCTTACCGCGCCGGGCTGGCCCCCGGCCGCGGCAAGCCGGGATTTTTACCTGGCCGATGGCCGGTTGTCGGACCTGCCGTCCGCGGTCTCGCCGACAACCACCCCGACGCACGGGGCAGTGCCTTGTTTAGCGATCGATACGCCAATGCATTGCGGCCTGATGGGCGGCGAATGGTGTCCGCTGGACGGCGGCGGCAACGCCCCGGAATTCCAGGCGGATCAGCGCCAGGACGACGGCCTGTCGGTCTGTTTTGATACCCCGGTGCTCGACGAGCCGCTCGACCTGTGCGGCAAGGCCGGGCTGGAAGTGGATATCGCCTTTGACAGTCCCTCGGCCATGCTGATTTTGCGCCTGAACGAGGTGGCCGCCGATGGCCGCTCCGCCCGCATTACCTTTGGCATTCACCGGCTGGTGCGCCCCGATGTGCCGGCGGGTCAGGCTTTCCGGGTGGTGCTGCCGCTAAAAGGCGTGGCCTATCGGTTTTCCGCCGGTTGCCGGATACGTCTGGCTCTCTCCACCACCTATTGGCCGATGGCCTGGGCGGAGCCGGGACAGGGGCCGGTCAGACTGCTGCCGCATAGCGCGGTGTTCCGCCTGCCGTCCCGCCCGGACAGCGTCGCGGACCGCGCGCGGCCGTTTGGCCCCGCCCGCTCGGCTCCCGCGCTAGCGCATGAGGTGCTGGCCGCGGAAGTGACCTCGCGCCAGGTACTGTGGGACGCGGCCAGCGGCACGCATCGACTGACCATGGATGCCAAACGGCAGCGGACCCGTATCGGCGAGCTGAGTTTTGACGGCGAGGGCCACGAGTCATACGTTATTGGCGCCACGCCCGAAAGCGCCCGCTGGGAGGCGGTGCGGATGCAGCGTTACCTCCGGCCCGGCTGGCATATCGCGCTGCGCAGCGAAACCGCCCTGGCCTGGAACGATAACGGCCTGCTCCTGACATCCCGTTATGAGGCGCGGGAAAATGGGCAGGTGGTGTTCGAACGGCGGTGGGAACAGCAATTCGCCGCCAGAATCAGCGGCAAACGCCGCTGATTACGTTACTATGATGAACATGACGGGCTTAGTGGTGCGTAACCGGATTGAGTAATATGCAGTCAAACGAACCCATCGTGTTCACTTTTTTGCTGGGCCATGATTTCTCCATGATGAGCCTGGCGTCGGCTATTGAGCCGCTGCGTTCCTACAACCGGCTCTACGAAACAAAAACCTTCGCCTGGCACCTCGCCAGCCTGGCCGGGGATCCGGTTGAGGCGGCCAACGGCATTCCTTTTCCCACCGTGCCGGTTAACGATGTGCTGCCGGCATCCCATTATCTGTTTATCTGCGGCGGCGAACGGGTGGTGGCGCCCAAGTTCGAGCGCGGCTACCTTAAGGCGGTGCGGCAGGCGGCCCGGGCCGGCCTGTTTATCGGCTCGCTGTCCACCGGCACGTTCCTGTTGGCCAAATGCGGCCTGCTCAACGGCTATCGCTGTACTATTCATTGGGAAAGCCGCGCGGCGTTCGGCGAAAGTTATCCGGACATTAACTGCACCCGCAAGATTTTCGAGATCGATCGCAACCGGCTCACCTGCTCCGGCGGGACGGCGGCGATGGATATGATGCTGACCCTGATAGCCGAGCGTTATGGCGACGATCGCGCCACCGCCGTCGCCAATCAGTTCCATCATGAGCGGATCCGCAGCGCCGCCGACGATCAGCGGGGCGGACGTCCCACCCCGGCGCCGATCCCGGCGCCGCTCGGGTCGGCTATCGCCATTATGCAAACCCATATTGAAGACCCCCTGCCGCTGCCCGAGATTTCGGCGCGGGTCGGCATCGGCAGTCGCCAATTGGAGCGCCTGTTCGCCCGCTATTTCGCCAGGACGCCGCAGCGTTATTATCTGGAGCTGCGCCTGGAGCAGGCGCGGGAAATGCTGATTTATTCAGACCTGTCGATTATTGAAATCGCGGTATCCGCCGGTTTTAGTTCCACATCGCATTTCGCCGGCGGTTTCCGGCGCGCGTTCGGCGTGTTGCCGTCGGATATGCGGCGCGCCCGGCATGCCAGAAACCGCTGATGGCGCACAATACCCAGGGCGTATTAATAAAGATCGGTCCGTCGGTCGGCCAGGTATGGATGGTTTCGCCGCCATGCCTTGACTCTTTCCGGGCTGATTTCCGCGGTGATAAACGCCGCTCCTCCGCAGGGCGCCGTCGCGATAATGGTCCCGTCCGGACCGGCCACGCGGCTTTGTCCGACGCAGGGGAACGCGCCGCCCTCGTCGCCGCGATTGGCGAACGCGACGTAACAGCCGTTTTCATAGGCGCGGGCGGGTACCGTATGGCGCGGCACCACGTCGTACCCCACGCTGGTGGCGCTGATGCACAGCAGGCAATCCATACCGTTTGCCGCCAGGAAACGCGCCGCTTCGGGAAAATCCAGGTCGTAGCAGATAAGCAGGCCAAAATTAATCCCCTCGAGCACCACATTGACCAGGCGTTCACCGGGACGGAACAAGGCTGTTTCATAACCGGACCACAGATGGGCCTTACGGTAGTTCGCCAGCACCCGGCCATGGCGGTCGATCACGCGTAGCGCATTGTACAGCCCATCGTCGGCCTGTTCAGCATAACCGAAGGCCAATGCCTGCCGCCTTTCCCGCGCCAGTTCCGCCAGCGCCCGCAGGATGGCGTCGTCCTGCGCCAACGCCATAGCGCGGATGCGCGGCGGATCGTCATATCCGCACAGGGCCAGTTCCGGCAGCATCACCAGGTCGGCGTCCGCCAGGCCATCCAGCGCCGCGCGTACCCATGCCACGATCTCTTCTCTGCCGCCGGGCGCGCCGGTGACCTGGGCGATGCCGATCTTCATGAAGATTCTCCGCCGGCAAGGGCATCGGGGAAAAAGGGGAAATAATCATCCCACCGGCGCGAGAAGACAGACTGCTCATGATCAAACGCGTCCAGACTGGATTCAAGCCGCCAGCCGTCTTTATCCGCGCTCAGGCGATGGGTCACCTCAAGCCTGGCGCACCAGTCGCCGCGCTGGAAACCGGCGCTGCGCACCGCCTCCGACGTGGCGGACAACGGGTCGAGGGCATTCACTCTATAGGTTTCCCGGCCCAGGGCATCCAGGCGCAGGCCGGTTTCCTCCAGCACCAGCGCCCCCAGGTTGCGCACCACCTCCAGGGTGGTGTCGCCGTCATCCATATCCCGGGTCAAGCGCAGACGTCCACGCTGTGGCGCCACGAGGACCTGGGAGGGAACCGCCGGCGGCGACCAGGGCGCGCCGAGATCCGGCGCCGCGCACGGGTCCGTGGCCTGATTGCGCAGCGGCAGTTCAATGTTGCCGCCGCGCAGGGTAATCACGGCGCGCGCCGGCAGCGGCGCGGCCAACGGCCAGTAAGCGGTGGACACGGCCACGCGCAGGCGAAAGCCCGCGGGCAGTTCAAACGCCACGGCCTTCAGCGCCAGCCGCACGGTATAAAACTCACCCGGCGCCAACGGCTCGCAGCGATCGCGCCCGTTGCGCTGGGTCAGGTTAAGCAGGCCATAGGACATGCGGATAGCGCAGCCGTCCGGACCCACCGCGTTCAGGCGTACCGCAATCATGGCCTGCGGGCGGTCGGCGCCAAGCTCAATATTGATGACCGGGCGACCCACAATCTGCAGCGGCGCAGCGGCCGCCGGGCCGTCGAAACAGGCGGAGCCGGCATCGTCCTCGCGCTGGTCGCCGGGCATATCCGGACCCCAGCCATAGGGGCACCACTCTCCCGAGGCGAGGCCGGTGGTGGCCGGAGAACATATGCTGATAGCGAACGGACCCGCCGCATCCCCGCGCAGACCCTCGGGCGCGAGATATAGGCGCCGCGCGCTTATCGAGCCGGAGGGCCATTGACGTTCGGCAACCCACCGGCCGCGCCGCGCGGGATAACGGGCGCGAGGAGGTTCCGCTTCCTGCATCCAATAGGTCAGCATAGGTTCGTCCATGATGCCGGTGGGTTTATTTTTAAGCCAATGATCGAACCAGCGTGTTACATAGCCGATAAAATCCATGCGTGGACCCGGCGTGGCGATATGGGGAAACGCGTGGCCCCATGGGCCGATCAGGCCTTTACGGGGGCCGGCAAGGTTTTCCAGCAGACGCAGCACGGTGTTGGTATAGCCGTCCGCCCAGCCGCCGACCGCCAGTACCGGTATTTGAATAGCGGAATAATCCTCGCACACCGATCCGCTGCGCCAATATTCATCGCGCACCGCGTGGCGCATCCAGCGCGCCGGTGGCGGCTGATCCATGGCCTGCAGCCTTTCCAGCCACATTTCCCGCCAGCGTTCGCCGACAATATCGGGATCGGGAGGCGTCGGCGTCCAGGTCGACAGGGTGGCCCCGTATTGCAGGTTATCGTTTAGCAGCACGCCGCCCATGTAATGCATATCATCGGCATAGCGATCGTCGGTAGAGCAGGCGGTGACTATCGCCTTCAGGGCGGGCGGGCGCAGGGCGGCGATTTGCAGCGCGTTAAAGCCGCTCCAGGAGATGCCAATCATGCCCACCGCGCCCGAGCACCAAGGCTTGGCGGCAATCCAGGCAATGACTTCGCAAGCGTCGGCCCATTCCTGCGGGGTATATTCGTCATTCATCAGGCCGTCGGAATCCCCGGCGCCGCGCATATCGACCCTGACCGCGGCGTAACCCGCCCCGGCCAGGGCCGGATGCAGGACGGCATCATCGCCCCGGTGGCGATCCCGCCGCCGGTAGGGCAGGTACTCCAGGATCGCCGGCACCGGCCGCGGGTTATCCGGTAGCCAGATGCGCGCCGCCAGTCGGCAGCCGTCCGCCAGGGTAATCCATACCGTTTCATCTATCCGCATGGGCATTTTTCCGCACTCGTTCCGATGGTCTTATCTTTGCACAGCGCCCAGCGCGGGCCATGATGAATACGTCATATTTTGCCGTAAATCCGACATGTCACCCCCACGGTCGGGCAGGCCGCCCCGCCGGACCCCGGCGGCGGGCACCGGGCCAGGAGACGGCGCCGCGCTTGCCCTATTGTCCTGACGGGAATTAACGTAAGATATCAGGCGGCATCCGCAACGCCCCAGACTGACACAATATAGCGGATAATCCGACGCGCGCGCCTGGCTACGGGCCATCCATGAAAGCGTCAGGCATAAATTTCACCCTGCCGGGGTTAATTCAAGCCCGGCTGTTTTTGTAGGAATTCCGATGAACCTGGACTGGTATGACTGGCATCAACGCGAGCTGACGCCAAAGCGGCTATATGAGATCCTGGCCCTGCGCAATGCGGTGTTTATTATCGAGCAGCACTGCATTTACCAGGATGTGGATGGCCGGGACCTGGTGGGCGACCATCGCCATGTGGCGGGTTATCTGGACGGCGAGCTTTGCGCTTATGCCCGTATCCTGGTCGAAGGGGAACAATTGTCCATCGGCCGCGTCATTGTGGCGACCAAAACCCGCGGCATGAACCTGGGGCTTCAACTGATGGAGCGCGCGCTATCGTCATGCGCGACGCATTGGCCGGAACGGACCATCCATCTGTCCGCCCAGGCCCACTTGCAGTCGTTTTATGGCCGGTTAGGTTTCCGCGCGATAACGCAGGTGTATGACGAAGACGGCATCCCTCATATCGGCATGGATAACGCCGCCCGGGCATAAACCTATCGCCCTTATTTCCACTGGGATAAACTCATTTCGGCGACAATGCCCGGCCCGAAACCGGCGATGATGGCTTTGCCGCCGGCGCTGAATACGCTGGACTCGTGCATCCGCCGGTAGGCTTCGAAGACCACCGAGCTGGCTATATTGCCGCAATTGACCAGCGTGTCGCGGCTAAATGAAAATTGCTCCCTTTGCACGCCCAGATATTTACATAAATCATCCAGGATTCTCGGTCCGCCCGCATGGATAATATAATTATCAAGTTTGTCTATCTCCCAGCCATGTTTGCGGGCGAACTCCGTCATGACGGGCGCCAGGGGTTTCATGGTGCCCGGCACGCGTTTATCCAGCCGGAAGTGAAAACCGGTATCTTTTACAGCGTAGCGGATCCATTCATCGGTCTCTGGAATGAGATAACTACAATTGCGCTGCAACATCAGCCCATTACCGGAATGGGAAGTGACCGCCGCCGCGGTTATCGCATCACCAAACAGTCCATCGGAAAGCAGGCTGCCGATATCATCGTCGGTAGGCTGGTAACTGAGCGAGCAGAATTCACAGCTGACAATTAATACGTTGCTGCCTGGATGCGCGGTGATGAAATCAAGCGCACGGTTAATCGCCGCACCGCCCGCGGCGCAACCCATTTGCGAAATAGGGATTTGCACGGTATCAAGCGGTAACCCCATTTTATTGATAAGCCATGCGGTTAAGGACGGCATCAAGAAACC
The DNA here is from genome assembly GCF_036398755.1 of Acerihabitans sp. Lineage (NCBI taxonomy): Bacteria > Pseudomonadati > Pseudomonadota > Gammaproteobacteria > Enterobacterales > Pectobacteriaceae > Acerihabitans > Acerihabitans sp. The sequence goes on from NZ_DASWOM010000093.1 coordinate 35,373, forward strand.
GGAGCAGGAAACGTAAATTATTGCCGAAACATCCTTGGCGGTAATATCCGCATGGCTTAGCGCTTCTTCAATTACCGGCGGGACAAGCCGCTTTGATTGATATTCAAAAACCGCATTTCTATAACCAAAGCCAGGATGCAGAGAGGCTAGCTCAATGGGTTGAATTATATGCCGTTTTTTAACGCCGGTATGGGTGATAAGTTCGATGGCCTTATCCAGATTGGGGCTGCCCTTGAATTCCCTTTTGGCTAATTCAATCGTATCATCCAAGGTAATAATATATTCCGGCAGGAAAATTGCTGGTTTGTGTAGTGTAGGCATTTTTAGTATGGCTCCATAATATCTTTATAATAAGTTAATGCGCTGATCGACATCTTTAATTAATAAAAACTAACCGTCATAAGATTGGTTGTAAGAATCCATTTTGTCAATCCTGATAATCGATGGCATAAGGAAAAAAACTTATTCTAGACATATCCTGAAATTTATCATTTTCAGGATAGGAACGGATTTTATTCAGTAATACGTTGATTTATGGCGGGAAATAAACAAGCTTATATCTTGAAAGAAATGATTATTTGCAAATAACTTTTTCTTATGAAATATGGCTAATTTTTATATACCTCCATTGTGGTTAGCATGCTGTAATTATCAATAATAACGACGGTTATTATGGATATAATCCAGTTTAATATACTATCCCGCCCTGAAAAGGCAGCGTAATATACATTATTTTATGGTGACAAGAGGCTGCATAGGCATTTTTCCCATAGGCTATTTATATTGATAAATGAATAATGAGTATGATAATTAATGGTGGGCAGCCAAAAATAGGGTTGTGCCTTGGCGGCGATAAATATCATCAACACCCGCCAAAACGGGTGAAGATAGCTTATGCGGCGTCCAGTTGACGCAATGCGAACAGGCCCATCAGGACGATGCCAAAAGTAATGGCCAGGCTTTGTCCGGCATCCCGGGTCAGCCAAAAGATAGCCTGGGTGCCGCCTTCGCCCAGCGCGCCGGAAAAAGACAATAACCCGAGGTAAAATGTCTTGCGCTGGGTGAAACGGGTCTGCATAGCCAGACCGTATAATTGGCCGAACGCGAGATATCCGCCGAACGCCAGTACCGACAGCGATACCAGCAGGATATAAAAATCATGCATGCCCAGCATGATAAAAAGCAGCGCCGCCAGGATAGCAATCATGCCGATACTGGCATTGCCCATAGTATTGTGTTGAAAGAGAGAGACTCGCCTGAACAGGAAAAAAAGCGCTACCACGATTACGGCGTCAAATGATAGCCAGACATTTACTCCATCCTGTCCCATAAAATGAGAATCCAGTGAGGGTAAAATGGCATAAACAATAGAACATGCCGCCCATACCGAAAGCGCGGCGGTCCAGATCAGAAAAAAGTGTTTATCAAATCCCGGCAGGAGTTTGCCTCCCGTAAGGTGACGCTCATGGTCGGCTACTTTGCCAAGACGGAAGAAGTTATACAAGGTTATCATTAGAATCAGGAAAATAATCGTTACAATGCCTTGATAGATCCTGGCCGGAAGAAAAGCGAAAAACGGGCTGATAAATGCCGACGCGTTTATCAGCATCAAATGTATATTGAAAATATCATGATTGACGCTGTTCCCCGCCAGCAACTTGGCATCCCGGTCGGCTGATTCAATCAAGCTTATCATCATTGTGGCTGCGGCCCCACCGCCGACGCCCGCCAGCAGCGCACAGCCATAGGCTACATGCGGAACCTGCATATGGGCCATTAACAGCAAGGATGACGATTCAACCATGATCCCGGTGGTAAAAATCAACTCCCGCCGGATAAACCGGCTCAGGTAACTGAAGAGCAAAGGGGTACAGCGATACATGAATAAAAGGAATGAGTAAAATAATCCGGTTTGGGCAATGCTCATATCCTTAGCGCCCACCATTTTCAACGGTAAAACAATCGCGACGCCGAGAAAGAGCAGGCGTTCAAAGAAATGCGCGGACAGCAAGTTAACCAAACGATACTCAGCACGCTTGATGGTTATTTCATTATGACCGACAACATTCCCTTTATTTAATGGATTTAACATCAGTAATTATACACTCGTCTCAAATCGTTTTTTTGACTATAGAAATTTACTATTTGCTTATCTTCCTCAAACAGCATTTCAATGAGGCTGCAAATATGTATTAATATAACATTCTGTTCCTCTACAGAGATGACAGGGATCTCCTTCAAAAGATTAAGTGTTATCAGGCCATGCTCTCCCTCTTCATTGATATCAGAGTGTTTTATAATTGGGTGATAAAAGTTTTCCGGCAGACCATTGGTATGACAGGCGTTGATAAAAGCTTTATTAAAGGTATGACTCGGGGTTTCGAACAGCAAAAGCGCGCAAAAGAAACTCAGTAAGTGCTGCCTGGCATAGACTCCCAGGCTGGCGTTAGCCATAAAAGTGGCCGGCAAAGGCTGGCGGGATGATAAGGTGGATTCATCAATGTCTACCGCGGCAAGACAGGCCAGCAACATTTTATCATGATCATATTCCTCGACAAACAGGGTAAGCAGCAGGGTGCGAATCTTGTCGTTAACATTATGGCTTAAAGCGGGAGAAATAATTGCCGAAGACATTTTTACCAGATGATAGTATTCCATGGCAAAGCCGATAATTTCATTTTTTGTAATCTCCCCGGAAGTCATGCGACTGTATAACGGGGAATCGCCGCAATTGTATTGCCATTTTCTTATTACGGGTAACAGGCGGGTATAATAAAAATCTTCCCCGCTCAGCGCTCCGGCCGGCTGTGTTTTCACCCCGTCATCTATCAACCCCAGTTTGTCGAGGTGCTGAATAATCTCAGTGCAGCAAAAGCCTCTTTTATCCGGAAATATCTCCATTAATTTTTGAATGCTATAATTTCCTTGGGCTAATTTATTAAGAAATGAAATAAGGCTTTTCTTGGCATGAGGCGCCACGGCAATGTCACAGCCCTGTTCATGATAATGCAATGAAATACCGGTATCAACAACCGTTATGGCGACGCCTTTCCTGAGCCGTGGTAGACAGAAAAAATTATTCATAAAAGTATTTCTCCCCTTGTCTATTCAAATGGATCGCACAAGGCTATTGCCGCAAGAATAATAATCCCATATGGCTTGATAATATGCGTTGTATAATTCAATGAAAAGATGGGTTTGTCTTTTCATTCTGTTTAAACTTTCTCTGGATATCACCGGGATAGTCGCGAGCAGTTGACGGCCGAAACTGGTATGGTTATGCTTGATGTTTATGAGTGAATGGGATTTTATTTTTTCGACGAATTGCGCATTCATCTTGCCCGACTGCTCCATGGCAATGACATAACTGTCAACCGAGGAGTCCTTCCCTTCAAGTATTTCCATGGTGCTAAAGAAAAACAGCGGATCGCTGGCGGACCAATAGGCGAGGGAATTAGCCAATCCCAGCGTTTCAGGCAGGGGAACCGACGAGGTAATGTCGTTTTCATCCATACCGAGTATCCTTAATGCGGACAGGATAATCTCGGCGTGGCCATGCTCGCTGCAAAAGACGGCGTTCAGTGCCTGCCGGGTCTTGCGACAGCCATGAAAGTGAAGGGCCGGGGCATCGAATGAACTGCCGCGCGCCAGCAGATGGTAGTTCTCAATCGCCATGCCGATAAATACATTTTCCGGTATGAGGTCAGGACTGATGCATTTCTTCCAAAATATATTGTTATATAACGATTTATCCATCAGACGATTTTGAACATCTTCAATTTCAAGTATCGCCTGTTTACCCGTGAGGAATTCTGTCGGCAGGTTTCGGATTAACAGGCCTGATTCCGATAGGCATTCTATAAGGAGCGCCGCATCTTCATGGGATATTTGGGTTTTATTTTTCTTAAGGATTTCAGGGACGGAGGTTTTTCCATCCAATAAGAGAAGGAAATTATACGCTTCTTTAGGCGCCACGGGTAAAACGTTGATGGTAAATTCATCCTCATCTGTGATGGCCACCAGATGATTGTCGGATAAAGTAAGTGTGCAGTTCAGATGGGGGCAATAGTTTAGGTCGCTCATGACAATGACTCCATTAAGAAAGGCACCTCAGGGAGATGCCTTATTGGTTTGCGTTATCATAGGTGCGATGGCATCAGGACAGGACGCGTCTTTTTAGCCACGATGGTGAGTTTGCATTTTGTCACATTCATGATCACTTCTCCTTTTTGTAAAATGCGTGCTGAGGTCAGACACGCATATGGTACTTAATTAGTTCTGCAATTTAAAATTAACTAATAAATTGATAAAATGTATTTATATTCTGTAACCCAGGTGGAATTTATTGTTATTTTTTCATAATTAATTATAAACTAGTGATAATATAAGATATTAATTTTATAAGGGTAAGACCCGTGTGTTCATTGACTTTACACTAAAACATCAGAGTGAAAATTGCAATATGAAAATTTGATAAAATACGCTGAGAGAGGGAACGTTAATATTGATCTTTTATCTGAGAATTTTTTTAAAAGGCCAGTATAAAAACTTAGTAATAATTATTTATGAGTTTATAATATTATTAATTTGAATTGATAGTGCCACATTGTTTATTCAATGGTCAGGCTATAGTAAAAATAGCGTTATTTAATATGTCATGGCGTGCATTAATGGGTATGGGCCGATGAAAAATAAGGCTATCGGCTGATGATAATGATCTGTATTGACGCCGGCCGCTCCAGCGGGCCGGCGGGGTGCGAAGGCCTATCCTTTTTGGAACCGTTCAAACCTGTCCAGCGCTTCGTCAATGGCCGTCTGTAGCTCGGGCCGCGGGGCGGTGAACCAGGTCCATTTCTGTACCGCCAGCATGCCCGCCGAGCGGTCCATCTTGAGATCGAGGGCGGCCACGATTTCATCACCCGCCAGCACCGGCAGCGCAAAATAACCCAGCACCCGTTTATCGGCGGGCACATAGGCTTCAAAGCGATGCTCATAACCAAAGAACAGCTGTAGCCGCTTACGCTGAATGATCAGCGGATCGAAAGGCGACAGGATGGCGGTGCGCGCGGGGGATAAGGGCGCCAGCTCTTGTTCCAGCGCGGCCGGGGCGACCCAGTGCTGGATGTTGGCATGATTGTCGATATGAACCGGCACCAGCTGTTTTTTCGCTACCGCCGCGTCAATCAGCGTGCGGATCGCCGCCTTGGCGCCCGTGTTGCCGAAGCAAACGGAATCAAGGCTTACCATGCCCTGGGAACGCAAGGCCCGCGCCAGAAGATACTGGGCGACCTGCTGAACGGTCGCCGGGCGGGGACGGCGGGGCCAGCCGAAATGGCGCGCGGACAAATCGTAGCTTTTCAGCATGCCGGTGCGTTTGCTAACCGTCAGGTCGCCGCTGAAAAAGCCATAACGCAGCGCGCGCCGCGACGGCTTGCGGCTGCCCCACGGATGCGTCTTTTCCACCAGCACCTCATCGTTGATATCCCGAATCGACAGCGCGCCTTCGTCACGGATGCGTTTTAGCAGCGCGGCGTAATGGCCTGCGTCCAGATCGGCATAGGACGGATGGGGATCGGCGCGAAACTGGTTCATGGCCGGCAGGAACATGCGGTAATCCGCCGTCGGCACATAGGCCAGGGCGTGGGTCCAGTATTCGAATATCGATTTGGCGCCGGACTGCGCCTGTTCCAAATCGGCGCGCCGATAGGCGGGAATACGGGTCTGGAGGATATGGTGGTGGCTGCGTTCGATGACGTTAATGGTATCGATTTGCACATACCCGAGATGCCCGGTGGCTAACCGCACCGCGTCCGGCCCTTCGCCGAAAGGCGCGGCAATATCGAGCCGCTGCGCCCGCAGCCAGATCGCGCGGGCATGCCTGGCGGTCAGCGGGATAGAGGAATTGGCCATGAAATTATCTTTTCTCCCAAAATTATCATCTACGGATAGTAATGCCGGCCGCTGATTTTTTACATGATTAATACGGCGGCGGCGATGCCGCATAATGAGGCGGGTCGCCCTGTTTCGGTGCGAAATGACAAAAACCCAGACCCTGCGCGCGTTAATCGCCCCATTCCCATAGGGTGAGACCTGATTCTCACTTTTGGCATGAATCCTGCTTATTTCTTATTATGACTTTCTCATGAAACCAGGCCGCCCATGTCCGATATGTCCGCGCCAGGCCACCCTGACGGTGTGGCAAACGGGTCTTCCCAGGAACGCGTTTTGCTGATCTTAACCGTGCTGGCGCAATTTAACCGTCCGGCCAACGCGGCGGAATTGATGAAGGCGACCGGGCTGGCGAAAAGCACCCTTTATCGCCAGCTGGCGCTGTTAAAGCGGTGGGACTTTGTTTTTGAGTCGGACAATTTATACGCGCCCGGGCCGGTAAGTTTGCAGCTTTGCCTGGGTTTTAACGCCGTGTCGATGCTCACGCACCACGCCAGGCCGGAGATGGAATGGCTGTCCGCAGGTTCCCGCGAAACGGTGGCGATTACGGTTGCGGTAAATACCCGGGCGGTGTGCGTCGATATGCTGGAGGCGCCCCAGTCGCTGCGCTGCTCTTTTGAAAAAGGGCGCAGCCTGCCCTTAAGGGATGGGGCCACCGCCAAATGCCTGCTGGCCTATCTGCCCGACCCGCAACGCCGGCTTCTGCTTGAGGATGAATTTCCCGATGCGGGCGAGAGAAACCACCGGCAGTCGCAGCTGGAGGACATTCGCGCCCAAGGGTATGCCTGCAGTCATGGCGAGGTGGACGAGGGGGTCTGGGGCGTCAGCGTGCCCCTGTTTGCCTCCGGCGCGGTTTTGCTGGGCGTGTTATCGCTGATGGCGCCTTTACAGCGGGCGGCCGATCGCCAGCCGCAGTTGATAAACCTGACCCGCGAGGCCGCGCAACGTATAAACGCGCGCCTGATGGCGGGTTGATATTCACTCTTTTAATGAAGCAAAAGGAAAAATCATGGCCGTTTTTCGTCCTGTATTAACCCGTCTGTTCGCCGTTGGCATGTTATGCCTGTCCGTAACCTCCTTTGCGCAGGATGCCACGCCGATTAAGGCGGTCACCGACGCGACGTTCCCACCCATGGAGTACATGGATAACGGTAAATTCGCCGGGTTTGATATCGAGCTGGTCGAGGCTATCGGCAAGGCCCTCAACCGCCCCGTCGCCTGGACCAACGTGGACTTCAAAGGGCTGGTGCCAAGCGTAACCGCCAACCGCGCCGATATTGCCGTCTCCGCAATCTATATCACCCCCGCGCGGGCGGAGGTGATCGACTTCACCCACCCTTATCTGAGCGGCGGGCTGGTGGCGATGGTGAAGGAAGGCAATACCGCGATCAACACCCTTGATGACCTGAAAGGCAAAAAAATCAGCGTGCAGGTAGGGACTAAATCGGTGCAGTGGGTGCACGACAATATTCCGTCCGCCCAGGTGGTGGAAGTCGAAAAGAACCAGCAGATGTTCAGCCTGGTGGATATCGGACGCGTTGACGCGGCGGTTACCGGCAAGCCGGCGGCGTTCCAGTATGCGCGCACCAAGGGCGGGGTGCGGATTCTGGCCGATCAGCTGACCAGTGAGGAATACGGTATCGCCGTTCAGAAAAATCAGCCGAAACTGACGGCCGACATCAACGGGGCGATCGATCGGCTCAAGGCTGATGGTACCTATGCCGCCCTGGTGCAGAAATGGTTTCCCGCTTCGACTAAATAAGGCGTCCGCATCGATGCCTTCAGCGATCGGGCCGGGGTGTCGAGTACCTGTAACCGCGGTGTAATGCACGGAAATACCGATGAATCTAGACCTGAACTTTTCACCCGTCTTCGCGGGAACCGGATTGTTGCTGCAAGGCACGCTGGTCACTGTTGAAATCACGCTCTGCGCATTGCTCTTGAGCTGTACGCTGGGCTTATTATTGGGCATAGGCCGGCTTAATCCCGAACGTCGCCTTACCTATGCCTTTTGCAGTGCCTACGTCGCGCTGTTTCGCGGCACGCCGCTGTTGGTTCAACTGTTTATCTGGTATTACGGCCTTCCCCGCCTTGGCCTGGTGCTGCCGTCCTTTATCTGCGGCGTAATCGGCCTGGGGTTGTATTCCAGTTCCTATGTGGCGGAAGTGGTGCGCGGCTCGATTCAATCCATCGAGAAAGGGCAGAATGAGGCGGCGCGTTCGCTTGGCATGTCCGGCGGCCAGGCGATGTATAAGATTATCCTGCCGCAGGCCGTTATCCGCATGATACCGCCGCTGGGCAATGAATTTATCGCGCTGATTAAAAACTCGGCGCTGGTGTCGCTTATCACCATACAGGACGTGATGCAGGCCGGCTCGACCATTATCAGCAACTCTTACCGGGACCTGGAAACCTATCTGGTGATCGCGGCGGTATATTTCTGCCTGACGGGCATGTCGGTCCTGGCGCTGCGTTATGCCGAAAACCGGCTTAAATCGAAAGGGGCGCTGCAATGAAGGCATTACGCGCCAACGGCAATCCCATTATCAAGATCCGCAATCTCGGCAAGCGTTTCGGCGCCAATCGGGTGCTGAACGGTATCGACTTCGAGGTATTCCCCGGCCAGGTGGTGGTGATTATCGGCCCCAGCGGGTCGGGTAAAAGTACCTTCCTGCGTTGCTGCAACGGACTGGAGCAAGCGGAAGAAGGCGATATCGAAATTTGCGGCAGCGCCCTGGTCAGCCAGGGTAAAATGCTGCCCGACGTTGAGCTTAATGAGCTGCGCAAAAACGTCGGCATGGTATTCCAGTCGTTTAATTTATTCCCGCATCTCAGCGTCGTGGACAATATTTGCGTCGCTCCGCAGATGCTGCGGAATGTGAAAAAATCCGAAGCCCGCGCGCAGGCGATTAAATTATTGGCGAAAGTCGGGTTGGCCGCCAAAGCGGACGCGATGCCCAACAGCCTGTCCGGAGGCCAGAAGCAGCGGGTCGCCATTGCCCGCGCGCTGGCCATGGAACCGCTGGTGATGCTGTTCGACGAGCCGACGTCCGCGTTGGATCCCGAACTGGTGGGCGAAGTATTGCGGGTGATGAAAATGCTGGCCCAGGATGGCATGACCATGATTGTGGTCACGCATGAAATGGCCTTTGCCCAGGACGTGGCCGATGTGGTGGTGGTCATGGATGGCGGCGTGATTATCGAGTCGGGACCGCCCGCCACCGTCTTCGGCGCGCCGCGCGAAGAACGGACCAGGACGTTTCTGCAAAGCGTGCAGTCCCGCGCATGAGTACCATGGCGAGGATGGCGCACCGGGTCGGGATTTTGCGGAGTAATAATGATATATAAGCATATTTTTGCCCAACAGGCTTTGTTGGCCACCGGCTGGCGGCAAAATGTCCTGATCGAATGGGATGAGAACGGCGTTATCCGCCGGGTGACGGCCGATGTTTCCAGCCCCGCCGTCGGCGAGACCGCCGGCTGTTTACTCCCCGGGATGCCCAACCTGCATTCCCATGCGTTCCAGCGCGGCTTCGCGGGGCTGACGGAGTATCGCCACGGCCGCCAGGACAGCTTCTGGAGCTGGCGTAACCTGATGTATGCCTTTGCCGCGCGTATTGCCCCCGAACAAATGGAGGCCATCGCCACCTGGCTGTACGCGGAGATGCTGGCGGCGGGTTATACCTCGGTGTGCGAGTTCCATTATGTCCATCATCAGCCCGACGGCGCGCCCTATGCGGATCCCGCGCTGATGTGCCGCAGCCTGCTCAATGCCGCCCGCAATACCGGCATCGGGCTGACGCTGTTGCCGGTCTGCTATCAGAACGGCGGCTTTGGCGGCCAGCCGGCGGCGGCGCTGCAACAACGGTTTATCCAGACGACGGCGCAGATGCTGGCCCTGTGGGAAATGCTGTTGCCGCTGTGCCAAAGGCAAGACGCCAGGCTTGGGATTGCGCCGCATTCGCTGCGGGCGGTCGACCCGGGCAATCTCGCCGCGCTGGTGGCGGGTGTCCGGAGCATGGACGCCGCCGCCCCGATCCATATCCATATCGCCGAGCAGGTAAAGGAAGTGGAGGACTGTGTGGCCTGGTCGGGACAACGCCCCGTGGCATGGCTGCTGGAACATGCTCCGGTTGACGCCCGTTGGTGCCTGATTCATGCCACGCATATGAACGAGCATGAATATCGGATGGCGGCCGCCACGGGCGCGGTAGTGGGTTTGTGCCCCACTACCGAGGGCAATCTGGGCGACGGGATTTTTGATTATCCGTTATGGCGCGGACACCAGGGGAGATGGGGCATTGGTTCCGACAGCAATTCCGTCGTCAGCGCCGCCGAGGAGTTGCAGACGCTGGAATACAGCCAGCGTTTTCATTTGCGGCAGCGAAATATCGGCGCCAGCGATGCTTTCCCGGAAGTGGCGACCGCGCTTTACCTGGACGCCGTCAGCGGCGGCGCGCAGGCCAGCGGCCGTGATGTGGCGGGTATTGCCGTCGGACAACGCGCCGACATGGTCGAGCTTGACTGTCGCCATCACGCCGTTGCGGGACTGCCGGTCGAAAAAGCCCTGTCGGGACATATCTTCGGCAGTTCGCGCACGTCGGCCATCCGGCGCGTATGGACCGGGGGAACGCTGCGGGTGGACGGCGCCCGCCATCTGCTGCGCGACCAGGCGCTGGCGGGATTTATCGACATGCGTAAACAGCTATTCAAGGCCGGGGCTTAACGGGTCAGCACAATTTTGCCGAACGGGCCGCGATCCAGATGATCCAAGGCTTCCGGTAGCTGATCGAACCTGTATTGCCGGTCGATCACCGGCTTGAGACCGATCGTATCCACGGCGCGCACCAGATCCTCCAACGCCCGGCGGTGGCCGACGCCAATACCCTGGATCACCGGTGATTTCAGCAGCAGCGGACCGCCGGGGCCGGAGATATCAACCCCGTCAAGCACGCCTATCACCGAAATAATGCCGTGTACCGCCACCGCCCTGATGGAGTTTGCCAGGTTGGAACCGCCCACGGTGTCGATAATATGGTCGATGCCGCGATCCCGGGTCAGCTTATACACCGATTCCACCCAATCGCCGTTCAGGCGGTTGATGCCGTAATCGGCGCCCAAGGCCTTGGCGCGGTCCAGCTTCTCGTCGCTGCCGGAGGTGACGTACACCGATGCGCCGTGCGCCTTGGCAATTTGCAAGGCCAATAGCGCCACGCCGCCGGTCCCCTGCACCAGTACCGAATCCCCGGCCCGCAAATGGCCGCGTTCCACCAAGGCGAACCAGGCGGTAAGACCCGCGCAGGGCAGGGTACTGGCCTGCGCGTCGTCCAGCGAGACCGGGGCGGCGGATACCCAGTCTTCATGCAGAATCACGTATTCCGCCAGCACGCCTTGCAGGGCGCCGCCCAGGGTGGTATAGGGCGGCGTACGGGCGTTACCTCCCGGCTTACCGTCGATCCAACCGGGCGTAAAGGTCGATATTACCCGATCGCCGGCCCTGAACCGGCGGGTTCCGGCGCCGGTGGCATCAATCACCCCGGCCATATCCGACGCCGGGGTAAAGGGCAGCGGCAGGTTGAGTCCCATGCCGGTCTCGATAACCAGCTTATCGCGGTAATTGAGGGCGACGGCGTTCACTTTTACCCGGACTTCACCCGGTCCCGGCTGCGGAATAACGCTCTCGGTCAGCTTTAGATTTTCGCGCCCGATGGCGCTCATGGTCCAGCGTTGCATGGTATCGGCCATTTTATGCTCCTGATGATTCACTGCGTATGTTCAGGATAGCGTTGATTTCAGGTCGTCAGTGGCGATAAGATTTCCCCTTATTGTTTCCAAAAAGGCGCCAAAGCATGACGGTTCGACTCAACGGCATTTCGGTGTTTGTCACCGCGGTCGAGGCGGGCAGTTTTGCCCTGGCCGCCACCCGCCTGCATCTCTCCCGTTCGGCGGTGGGCAAGACCATTGCCCGGCTTGAGCAGCGCCTTGGGGTACGCCTGTTCCTGCGTACCACCCGCAGCCAAAGCCTGACCGATGACGGCGCGTTATTTTATGAACGCTGCCAGCGGGCGCTGGAGGAAATCCATACCGCCGAAACCTTGCTGGAAACCGGGAAACAACAGGTCAGCGGCCGCTTACGGATATCGATGCCCGTGCTGTTCGGACGGTTATGCGTCGCGTCGCTGCTGACCGGGCTGACCCGGCAACATCCCGGCCTGGAGCTGGAACTGTCGTTTAGCGATCGCATCGTGGATTTAATCGAGGACGGGTACGATCTGGCCATCCGCAACGGCCCGTTACCCGACAGCGCCCGGCTGGTGGCGCGCCGTATCGGCGATCACCGCATGACCTACTGCGCCTCGCCAGAGTATCTGGCCCGCCGCGGCACGCCGCAAAGCCTAGCCGACCTGGCGGGTCATGACGCGGTGGCTTACCTGCGCGCCGGAACGTTGCAACATTGGCAGGTCACGCGGCCCGACGGGACGCTGGATGAATTCGTGCCGAAAACCCGTGTGCTGATGGATGATTTACAGGCGATCAGCGATGCGGCCGCGGCCGGCTTCGGTATTGCCTGGCTGCCCTGCTGGCTGGTGCGCGAACGGGTGCAGCGCGGCGAACTGCTTCAGGTGCTGACGGATTACACGGGTATTTTTTTCGGCGCTTATGCGGTATGGCCAAAGACGACCCACCTGCCGCTGAAGGTTCGGCTGGCGGTGGACCTGCTGGCGGATAAACTGGCGACCGGTATGAGTTTGGCGTGAGACGCGGGACGGAAGGCTTCGCTCAGCCTATTTTCCCGTAAGCGGAAAAAGCCCGGCCGATCGCCTCGATCACCACTCTTACCCGCCCCGAGGTCCAGACATCGGGGTTGACCACCAGCCAGATATCGGCGGCGTCGCCGCGCGACGGCATCACGTTAATCAGTTCCGGGCAGCATCTTTCCACGATCTCCCGCGCCATCATGCTGATGCCCATCCCTTGCCTGACCGCTTCCATCAACAGCAGCTGCGAGGCGGTTTCCATCACGATATTGCCGTTGGTCAGCGGCTCGCCACACAGCTCCCGCCAATATTGCGGCAGCACATCCCGGGGAAACATCACCAGATCATGCCCGGCAAAGGCGCTGCCGGCCACCGGCAGACCATGCCGGGCCACATAATCCGCCGAGGCGTACAACCCCATCCGCACGGTGGCCAGACGGCGTATGATTAAACTGCCGTCCGTCGGGCGCGCGCTGCGCACCGCCAGATCGGCTTCGCCGCGTTTGATATCCAGCAGCGCGGGCGCGGTGGAAAGCGTCACGCTGATATCGGGATGGGACCGGCGCAGCCCGCTCAGCGCAGGCAATAAAAAGCAACGCGCCAGCGATTCCGTTGAGGCGATATGCACCGTACCGGCGAGAGAGCTATCCAAACCTATGGTTTTGCGCCGCATCGCCGCCGCGGCGGCTTCCATCATTTCCGCTTCTGGCACCAATAATTCTCCCGCCGCCGTCAGGCTGTAGCCCTCGGGATGGCGGGTAAACAGGCTGGTCTTTAATTCCTGTTCCAATGCGCGCAGGCGACGGGCCACGGTGGCCTGGTCGACGCCGAGGCTGACCGCCGCCGCGCGTAAACTGCCGGTGCGGGCGATTGCCAATAAATAACGGGTATTATCCCAGTTCATCTTATCCCCGCGGCATTTGTGCCGCGCCTGGCCTTATTTCCGCTGCATTTTAACCCTGTGGCTTTCTTTTTACACTTGTCGCCTGCGGATAATCAAAAGGAAGGCGGAATGAGTGAAATCAGGCCGACAATGTGCGACGGCCCTGTTCCCGGCCAAAAAAGGCGATTTGGCGTATTGCTGGTGCTTTGCGCCGGCATGTTTATGGCGATACTGGATGTGAATGTAATGAATATCGCCATCGTCAGCATCCAGTCTGAATTCCGGACAACGGTCGCGGGCATGACCTGGGCGGTGGATGCCTATAACCTGACGCTCACCGGCCTGATGTTGACCGCCGGGGCGCTGGCCGATCGCCACGGCGCCCGCCGGATATGGATGCTGGGTTTGCTTTTGTTTACCGGCGCGTCATTGGGATGCGGCCTGAGCCGTTCAATAGCGCCGTTGATTGTGCTGCGTCTGGTCCAGGGCATGGGGGCGGCGTTATTCATACCCGCGTCGTTTGCGCTGATGCCGCTTATCTGGCCCGATAACGCCGCCAGGCAACGGGCTATCGGTATGTTCGGCGGTATCGTGTCCCTTGCCGCCGCGGCGGGACCGGTATTGGGCGGCTTCCTGGTCGGTTTTTTCAGCTGGCGCAGCGTTTTTTTGATCAATATCCCCATTGGCCTGTGCGGCCTGCTGGCGGCGTTTCGTTTGCTGCCCGCCGTGCCCGGCGGCCGCGGTCGCGGCTTTGACCCGGCGGGGCAATGTTTCGGTATCGCGACGCTTGCCGGCCTAAGTTACCTGCTGATAGAGCTGCCTGCCCTGGGCTGGACCAGCGGGGTATGCCAGCTTGCCGCAGCCGTTGCGCTGGCGGGCGCGGCGGGTTTTATGGCGGCGGAACGGCGCGCCGCCTCGCCGCTGATCCCGCGGGGGCTGTTTGCGCATAGCGCGTTTAACCTCGCCAATCTTACCGGCATGATGATTAATGTCTGCTATTTTGGCGGGATCTATGCGCTAAGCCTGTTTCTGCAGCAACAATTGCGCTTTTCCCCGTTGCGCACGGGGATGGCGCTGCTGCCGCTGGCGGTCTGCCTGATGGCCGGCAATCTGATCTCCGGCAGGCTGATGGCGCGTTGGGGGGTGAAAAAACAGATGATCATCGGGCTGGCGCTAAGCGCCTGCGGATATCTGGGCATGCTGTTTTTACGGGATCAAATCACCCTCTTGTTAATCGCCGCCATGGCGGTATGGGCCGGCGGCGCCGCTTTTGTGGTGCCGCCGATGACCGCCACCGTGCTGAACAGCGCGCCGCTATCCTTGGCGGCCACTGCCTCGGCGGTGCATACCGCGCTACGGCAGCTCGGGTCCCTGCTGGGCGTCGCGTTGGCCGGCCTGGCCTTTACGCTTATCGCCTCGCCGCTGCCGGCGCTGATGCTGGCTTCGGCGCTTATTCACCTCTTGCTGGCGCTGATAGTCTGGCAGGGGCTGTCGATAATTTGACGTTTACCCCTCGCGTCAATCAATCCTTTCCGCCATCGCCTCCACCCGGCTGATGGCCGCATACAGATCCGCCGCCGTGACCTTACCCGGCATATTCTCCATATCCGGCGCATGTATTGATGCCTGCACGATAGCGTCCAGTTCTTCAGCGGTTAATTGCGCTATCTCGCTTAATCGCAGCGGCACCGCGCAGTCTTGCGCCAGCGTCATGGCCTCGCGCAGTTCATCATCGGAGCGGTTTTCCAGCGCCAGCAGGCATAAATTACCGAACCCCACCAGCAGGCCATGGCCGAAATCATGGGTTTTAGGGCAGACGGTAAAGCCCTCGTAGATGGCGTGGGCGGCGGCGGCATGGGCGCCGTTGCTCATCAGCGACGTCAGGCCGGCGAACATAAAGATGGCGTCCAGCACCTGATCCAGCCCCGCATTGGCCCGGCCGTCGCGTACCGCCTGGCAGGCCGCCGGTCCATAGGTGGCGATCAGATCGTAACAAATCAGGCTGTTGGCCTGGGATGAGCGCTGAATGCCCACCAGTCGGCTCTGCTGAACGCTAATGGCGCGAAATTCATACCATTTTGCCAGCGTGTCGCCAAGTCCGGCAGCCAGCCAGCGCATCGGCGCGCGCGCCAGTAAATCGCTGTCGATAATCACCGCCGCCGGCGCCTGCGGTAGCGGATAAAGGTCCTGGAATTGGCCGTTATCAAAATAACGAATCGACAGCGGCGTGACCGCGGCGCAGGTAGCGGCGATAGTCGGGATGGCCACCACCGGCACATTGGCCGCCGCGCCCACCGCTTTACAGGTATCCAGCGCCTTGCCGCCGCCGGCGCCGATAATCAGATCGATATCCAGATCGGCCACCACTAACGCCAACCTGTCGATCTGCGTTTCACTGCATTCGCCGCCAAACCATTCACAGCCAACCAGCGTCACCGGGCCGGCGGCTAACTGCGCCTTAACGATATCGCTCACCGCCATCAGCGCCTGGCGGCCGCCAATCAGCAGCGCGCGCCGGCCAATCTTGGCGCAAACCTGTGCCAGGCGCGACAGGGTGGCGGGTCCGCGCAGGATCTGTGCCGGGAAAATAATGGTTTGTGCTTGCATGTGCCCTATCTCCGATGACGTATTGTTCTCTATAAAGGTCAATAGTTAACCCGGCACTATCCGCGCCCGGGATAAACAGTCTGGTTCAGATATCAACATGCTCCGGCCGGGGTTCTTGCCGGCGCTCAGATAAAATCATGACTTGGAATCAGCAGACTGGCCAGGGCGCCGGCATCCGGTTCATGCTCCAGGTTCATTCCCCTGGCCCATAGCGTCTGCGCTTGGGTAGCCGGCAACGCCTTTGCCGCCAGGGATAAAAATTTATCCCGCAGCTGCCGATCGCTGAGCGGATTGGCCGGGTTGCCGAGCGCGATTTCCACCCGCAGCGTCAAGCGATCGCCGTCGCGGGTTTGCAGGGTGATTTCCGGCTCGCCGTCCGCGCTCAGCGCGGGGTCCACCCGTAATTCAATGCGCGCCATCATGGCCAGCAGCCGGGGGTCCCGGCGCTGCGGCTCACCATAGGCGTCCAGGCCCGCATGGCCGAATACCAGGCGCGCCGCCACCGCATAGGGCAGGCTCATCTGCGCGGCCGCCAGCGTATGCAGATTGGCGTTGCCGCACATATCATTAAGAAACGGGCACAGCCGGACCTCGATTTTATCTATCTCCTGATGGCCGACGTTCAGCCGGTCGAGCAACAGGCCGGCGGCGTCAATGGCCGCATGGGTGCCGCGACAGGAGGCATAGGGTTTTATCGAGCAGCGCTCCAGTTTCCACACCCGCGCCAGTCCCTGGGTAAGCGCTGCGGGCGTTGCGCCGTCAGCCGCGAAGGTGGCCAGGAAACCGCCCCAGCGATCGTCGAATAGCGCCCCCGGCCCGGTGATACCCTGGCGCGCGCTGAGCGCCGCCAGTATCCCGCCTTCGGCGGCGCGGCCGGCGTGCAGTTTTTTACTTTGCGAGCCGTCGTGAATAAATCCCCACAATCCGCCGCTGAAGCTGCCGGCGATACCCAGCGCGGAGCTGGTCTGCGCGGCATTCAGCTCCAGCAGGCTGGCCGCCGCCGCCGCCGCGCCGAACACGCCGCAGGTGGCGGTCGAGTGCCAGCCGGCGCCGTTATGAGCGGAATAGCCGCCGCAGGCTTCCAATACCCGACGGGCAATGTCATACCCTATTACGGTGGCAAGGATGACCGCCTTGCCGCTAACCGGTTGCGGACAAAGCGGCAAAATCGCCAGCAGGGCGGGGATCACCACCGCGCCGGAATGGTCGCAGCCGCCGGTATCGTCAAGCTCCAGCGCATGGGCGGCCACCCCGTTGAGCATTGCCGCGTTGCGGGCCGAGGTCAACAGCGCCGCGCCCCACACCGCGGCTTGCGGCGCGGCGTTTTCGGCCGCCAGGAGGCGGGTCATCTCCTGCGCCACCTGGCTACCCGCGCCGGCAAGACCGGCCCCCAGGGTATCAAGAATATGCCGTTTGCAGCGTTCCACCAGCGCCGGCGGCAATTGGTCGTAGGGGGTACCGGTAATAAAATCCACCAGCGCCTGCTGGGGATTGAACCCGGCGGATGCGCCGGTGTGTTGGGACAATAGGGTGTCAGGCATGAGGCATTCCGTCCGGGTTATTTCCTGTGATGGCGCTGTTGCCGGGTTGCGGCGCCCCGCAGTGGCGCCGCCACACTTCGGCGGGATGCGCGTAATCGTTATCGGGCTGGGTGCTCCGCCACCAGTCGGCAATCTCGCCGGCGGTGGCGACCCACACGTCGGGATGAGCGCAAATATAATCAAGCAGTTCGGCCAGCACGCCGATGCGTCCGGCGGTGCCTATCACCTCAGGGTGCAAACGCAGCACATAACACAGGCCGAACCGATAAAACCCGTCGAAATCCATTTTCATATTGCCCAGGGTCTGGCTATAGGACGCGATGCGCGACTGCGCCGGCGGCACCGCCGGGCTGAGGTTAAAGGCAAAATAGGGTTCGTCCTCCAGCTCGTAATGCAGCGGCAATTCCACCAGTCGGGACGCTGAGGCCGTTTTCGCCGGTACTTGCGACGCAATGAAAAAAGGCAGATCGTCGCCGCGCCAGGAGGAGGTCCAGCCTATGCCTTCGCTTACCAGGGCATCGGGCAGGCCGGCGGCCCAATTGCCCGCCGGCAGGCGAAACCCCCGCGGCGCGCTGCCGGTAATATTGGCGATGACGGCGTTGCCGCGCCGTACGCTTTCAACCTGCTGCGCAAGCGTCAGGGCATCAAACGACTCAAAACGATAGCCGCGCCCGGCGAGTTCGTGTCCGCCGTGGCGGATCTGCCTTATCCGCTCGGGATGTTCCTGCGCCACCACCCCCGGCACGCACCAACTCGCGGGAACATTTTTTGCCGCCAGCAACGCCAGTAATCGATCGATGCCGCGCAGGGTGCCGTAGCGCCATACCGAAAGCGTTTTTTCCCGGCCGGCCACCGCCGGCACCTGGCTCAGAATGCCGTGGATATCATTGAAATCCACCGTCACAGCCACCGCGCAGCGCTTGCCGCGCGGCCAGCGGCCCGGGAATAAGCCCGTATCAATTTTCATCGCCATGTTCCTCAAGCCACCAGCGCGCCACATCGCGGCAGCGGGCGAACCATACGTCGTCGCGCCGGCGCAGATGATCAAAAAATTGGTCGAGCAGCATAATACGGCCCGGCTTACCGGAAATCTTTGGATGGAACAGCGTGGTCAGGCTCAGTCCCTCATTCATCGCGCCGTCGAATTCGCGACACCAGTTATCCAGCGTCAGCGCATATCCCGCGGTGCGATCCAGGCCCGAAGGAAAATTGGGCTCCCGGGTATAGGCCAGGGAAGCATAATCGTCCATCTCCCAGCGGCCGGGAATCTCCACCAGAGGCCGCGGCTGTCCCGGCACCCTTATCAGGTAAGGCCGGTCATCGCCGCGCATACTGCTGGAGTAGGTCACGCCCGCGTCCAGCAGCATCGCCGGTGTTTCCTGATGCCAGTCGCCCGACGGCGTGCGAAACCCCTCGGCGCGAACGCCCAGGACCTGATGGAAAATATGCCGGGATTTATCCATCACCCAGCGCTGCTGTTGCGGACTCAGGGCATAAAACGATTCGTGCCGGTAGCCGTGATAGGCCACCTCGTGGCCCTGTTCCACGATGGCGCGGCACTGCATGGGCCAGTTTTCCACCACCCAGGCCGGCACAAAAAACGTGGCGGGCAACCGGTGGGCCTTAAGCAGATCGAGGATCCGCCCCAGCGCGCGGAAAGGGCCGTAGCCGCCAAAGGTGAAGTAATCCGCTTTTTGCCAGATGCTGCCGTTTAGCATGGCGTCGCCGGTAGGGCCGTCGACATCGAACGCCAGCGCCATACAGCCCGTTTTACCCTCGGGCCAGCGGGTTGAATTTAAAGACATGATTGCGCGTTTCCCCTGCCGGCGGGCCGCGTGGACGCAAGCCGCCCACAGGCTGATAAACCCGCGCGGTTATTTGCCGCTGTTAATGGTGACGTCGGTCACCGCGCCGTCCTGCATGCCCCATTTGGTCAGGATTTTCAGATAGGTACCGTCGGCTATCATCGCGGTCAGGGCCGACTTCACGCCGTCGATAAGCGCGGTATCGTCCTTGGCGATGCCCATGCCGGTTACCTGGTAGGCAAACGCCTTGCCCAGCGGTTTATAGGTGTCTTTTTCCAGGTTCATGATGTAAGGCAGGGTTTCGCTGCCCTGCACCACGCCGTCAATGCGTCCCTGGCGCAGCTGGGTACGGGCATCGGCGGTGCCTTCGGCGCCCACCACCA
Source organism: Acerihabitans sp. (assembly GCF_036398755.1). Classification (NCBI taxonomy): domain Bacteria; kingdom Pseudomonadati; phylum Pseudomonadota; class Gammaproteobacteria; order Enterobacterales; family Pectobacteriaceae; genus Acerihabitans; species Acerihabitans sp. The sequence continues at coordinate 55,299 of NZ_DASWOM010000093.1, forward strand.
CGATGGCCGGTTTACCGGCGGCCTCGCAGTTGGCCTGGCTCCAGGCGGCAATTTCCGCCGGGAAAGTGGTGCGGCGGCTGGTGCCGACCTTTTTGCCGCACAGATCCAGCATCTGGTTTATTTCGCTGTGGGCGACGGTGGTATAGAACTGCGGCCCGCTGTGGTAATAATCCACGAAGGTGGCGATGGGCTGGCGGGCTTTGGTATCGGTCATGCCGGAGAGGATCATGTCGATGCGTTTGGTGGCCACCGCGTTGACCATCTGTTCAAAGCCGATTTCCTGCCAGTTGATTTTACGGTTCAGGCGTTTGCCGATTTCCATGCCCAGATCGTAATCCATGCCGGTCAGTTCGCCGGTGGCCGGATCCTTGAATTCCAGCGGCGGATAGTTAGGCATCATCGCCACTTTGATTTCATCTTTTTGCGTCAGTTCCGCAGCCATGGCCGCCGTGAAGCCGGCCGCCATGGCCAGCAACGCGCCGGCGGTTAACAATGACAACAGCGTTTTTTTCATGGTCAGGCTCTCATTTTGTAATAATGTTTATATCAGGACGGCAGAGATAAAATTCTGGGTCCGCGGATTCTGGGGATGGAGCAAAACGTCTTCTGGATTACCACTCTCGATGATGCCGCCTTCATCCATAAAGACCACGCGGTTGGCGACTTCCCGGGCAAAACCCAGCTCATGGGTAACCACCATCATCGTCATTCCCTCGGCGGCGAGGCCGCGCATCACCGCCAGCACCTCGCCCACCATCTCCGGGTCCAGCGCGGAGGTGGGTTCGTCAAACAGCATCAGTTTGGGTTTCATGGCCAGCGCGCGGGCAATCGCCACCCGCTGCTGCTGCCCGCCGGACAATTCCAGCGGATAGGCGTCGCGCTTATGGGCCAGCCCCACCCTGTCCAGCAACGCCATGGCTTCCTCGCGGGCTTCTTTAACAGGGCGCAGCAGCACCTGGGTCGGCCCCTCGATGATATTTTCCAGGGCGGTTTTATCCGGAAACAGGTTAAAACGCTGAAATACCATGCCGGTCTTCAGCCGCTGGCGGGCGACCTGACGGTCGTTGAGCGGATAGAGCTTTTTACCCACGATGCGATAGCCCACCAGCTCGTCATCCACCCAGATACCGCCGCTGTCGATGCGTTCCAATTGGTTAATACAGCGCAAAAAGGTGCTTTTCCCCGAACCGGAAGGGCCGATAACGCACATCACTTCACCGTGGTCCACCGACAGGTTAATGTTCTTCAGCGCCTGGAAGTCATCGAAATACTTATTCACATTGACGGCGTTAATAATGTTTTTCATCTGCTCCCCCCTTAGCGGTCGCGGCGCCGGGTACCACGGCCAAAATGGCGCTCCAACTGAATCTGGCCAAGCGATAGCAGCGTTACCGCCACCAAATACCAAATGCCGGCGACAAACAGCAGCTCCATGACCCGGGCGTTGGCGAAATAAATGGTTTGCGCGTTATACAGCAGCTCGGAATACTGGATCATGCTGGCCAGGCTGGTGGTTTTTACCATGCTGATAAATTCATTGCCGATGGGGGGAATAATCACCCGCATCGCCTGGGGCAAAATAATGCGTCGCAGGGCGTGCAGACGGGTCATGCCGATGGTTTTGGCGGCCTCATACTGTCCCTGGTCCACCGACAGCAGGCCTGCGCGCACCACCTCCGAGGTATAGGCGCCCTGGTTGATGCTAAGACCGAGCAGCGCCGCCGTGAACGGCGTCATGATATCCACGGTGTTAAAGCTGAACAGGCCGGTAATGCCCATGACCGGAAAAATCAGCGCCAGGTTGAACCACAGCAATAACTGCAATATCAATGGAGTGCCGCGGAAAATCCAGGTATAGCCGATGGCCACGGCGCGCAGCACCGGGTTTTGCGACATGCGCATGACCGCGATGATGACGCCGAAGATCACCCCCAGCAGCATCGCCAGTACCGACATCACTATGGTATTGCCCAAACCAAACAGAATGGCTTTGGCGGTCAGGAACTGCGCGACGAAGCGCCACTCGATTTTGCCGTGGGCGAAAGCGTTGACCAGCAGCGCCAGCAGCGCCAGGATAATCACCGAAGAAAAAATCCGGCCATAATAGCGCTGCGGCACGTGCTGATATTCGCTGAAATCGATCTTGGCGGACGGTTCGCCGCCCGGATAGCGCTGTTCGGACATAAGCCACACCCGCCGGTTATTCAACAGAGGTTAACGTCAGGCCGGTATAACCGGTCGCCCAGGCGGCCTGGGCCGCCAGTTTTACCCGCAGCCGGGCGATTTGTTCGGCCACCCTGGCCGGCGCGGTCCCGCCCCAGGCGCAGCGCGCGTTGATCGCCGACTCCAGTGTCAGGCACTGGCGCACTTCGGCGGTCAGGCGGCCGTCCACCCCGGCCAGCTGGTCGTCGCTGAGCTGGTGCAGCGCCAACTGATGCCGCTCGCACAGCTGCACCAGCCGGCCGGTGATGTCATGGGCTTCTTTAAACGGCACGCCGCGGCGTGACAGCCAGTCAGCCACCTCGGTTGCCAGGGTAAAACCCTGCGGCGCCTGTTGCAGCAGACGTTCCTTATCGATGACCATGGTCTCGATCATGCCGGCCATGGCGGGCAACACCAGCAGTAACTGTTCGACGCTGTCCATGGCGTTGCGTTTGTCTTCAATCAGATCGCGGTTGTAGGACAGCGGCAGGCTTTTCATGGTGGCCAGCATCGCCGTCACGTTGCCGATTAACCGCCCGCTTTTGCCGCGCGTCAGCTCGGCGATATCGGGATTTTTTTTCTGCGGCATGATGGAACTGCCGGTGGCGTAGGCGTCATCCAGCGCCACCCAGCGGAACTGGCGCGAGGCCCACAGGCAGATTTCTTCGCTAAGCCTTGAGAGGTTGACGCCGAGCATGCCGCCGGCAAACAGAAATTCCGCCACATGATCCCGGCTGGCCACCGCGTCGATGGAGTTTTCACACGCACCGTCGTAACCCATATCCCGCGCCGACAGCTCGGGATGCATGGCAATCGCCGAGCCGGCCATGGCGGCGGCGCCCAGCGGCGACAGCGCGCAGCGTTTATCCCAATCCTGCAAGCGCTCGACATCGCGGGCGAAAGACTGGGCATGGGCCATGAGCTGGTGGCCGAATACGATGGGCTGGGCCTGCTGCAGATGGGTAAAGCCGGGAGCGATGCTGCCGATATGCTGTTCCGCCTGTTTCACCAGCGCCGTTTGCACATCCAGCAGGTCGCGGACGATTTTGCGGACGTTGTCGCGCAGGTAAAGCCGCAAATCGTTGGCGGTCTGGTCATTGCGCGAACGGCCGGCGCGCAGCTTGCCGCCCAGTTCGCCCAGCCGCTCGGTCAGCATGCGTTCAATAAAGGTATGCACATCCTCATCATCGGCGCTGGGCTGGATACGTCCTAGTCGATGGTCCTCGGCCAATTGCGCGATGGCCGCCACCATCAGGGCGGTTTCCCGCGCGTCGAGCAGACCGGCGCGCTGGAGTTCGTAGGCATGGGCGCGGCAGCCTTCCAGGTCGTAGGCGGTGAGGGCAAAATAGGCGTCGGGACTGCGCGACAGCGCGCTAAGCGCGGCGGCGGGCCCGCTTTTAAACCGCGCCCCCCACAGACGTTCCACCGGATGTGACATGGCATGCTCCTTTCATGGCATGGATGTTGCAATCTTTCGATTCCCTGGTAGATGGCCAGGACGGGAAGGATTATCAACATCCGCCGATAATGGCGAAATAAGATAAATAAGGCGGTTAAATTGATAATGGAGAACGAGGGCGTGGGGGTAAATAGTTATTATGGAAAGTCCACTTTCCAAATTTGGAAACACGTCACCGGTCAAGAGTGATATTAATCAGCAGAATATTGGCGTTGCGGATTTAAAGCTTTTGCGGGTGTTCAAAACGGTAGTTGAGGCCGGAGGGTTTACCGCGGCTTGCAATGAATTGAATATCGGCCTGGCGGCGATAAGTAAACAGATATCCGATCTTGAGATCCGTTTCGGCATGAAACTCTGTACCCGTGGGCGCGAGGGTTTTTATCTGACCGAGCATGGCAAGGTGGCTTATCTGGCGTGCCTTGATTTGTTTTCATCGATAAATCAGTTTCGCGACACCTTAAATCATGCCCGCCATGAAATATTCGGCGAATTAAATATCGGCATTATCGATAATACCATCACCGACGCGCAATCGCCGGTGGTCGGGGCGCTAAGCGAGATACACCGCCAGGCGCCCAAGGTCAGCGTACGCCTCCATGCCACACAGCTCGAGGAAATCGAGCGCGGCGTTATCGACGGGCGTTTCACCTGTGGAATAATACCCGTCTATCAGGAAAAACCCGATTTTGATTATTTCTTTTTATATAATGAAATAGCGCATCTCTGCTGCTCCAGTCAGCACGAGCTTTTTTCCATTGCGCCCGAAGCCTTAACCAACGAGCGTATTGCCGGCGCCAGCCTGATCAGGCATTTTTACACCAATCATGGCCATCAAAATCCCGCACTGCAATTTTCCCCTTCAAACGCCGTGGCGGTACAGGTCGAAGCGGTTACCATGCTTATCCTCACCGGTAATTATGTCGGATTTCTGCCCGCGCATTATATCAGCCGTTATGTGCATGAAGGAAAAATAAAAGCGCTCAAGCCGGAAAGTATCCACGTGACCACGCCGTTTAATCTGGTGGTTAAACGAGGCGCGGCGTTAAATTCCGTGGTGAAATTATTCCGTGACGCGCTTAAGAATACCGCCGTCGTCCCGGCGGATCATTCCGGGGCAAAATAGCGCGCCCGTCCCATGGCGTTGCACCACCCCGGGGCAGCCCATCCCCGGTCCCACCGCCGGCGAGCAGCCCTGCTTGCGACCAATGCTTACAGAATCCTCCCGTTAATATTACAACCGTTAAATTTATTTACACATGTAAAGCTAATGAGTAGTATTCTCATTATCTTTTTTTGTTCACATCGTGACATCCAATAAAACAGTCTGGGCAAAAGCCGTGGCGAACCGGGAACAGTTCATTTAACTGACTGAATCGATGTGATAATAACAATCTTATGGAGAACGATAATGCAGTCAGTGCCAGGGGTAATAAAAACCGCCAATGGGCGCAGGGAAAATCCATCGGGCGGTGTATTTGCCTTATCCCTTATCGCCGTCTTGGTGACCTCATCTTTCAATCTGGCGCTGGCCGCGCCGCCCGCCGGCAAAAAATCGTCTGACGAAACCATGGTGGTCGATGCCCAGGCAAACGGCGAAGCCGGCACCGACCGGCAGGATTATAGTGTGCCGGTCACCAGGGCCGGGACAAAAATGCTCTTGGTGCCGCGTGATATCCCCCAGTCCGTCAGCATCATCAGCAAGCAGCGCATGCAGGATCAGGACCTGCAAACCGTAGGCGAAGCCCTGACCAATACCACGGGTATTAACGCCAATAACATTGACTCCGATCGTTCGACATACTATTCCCGCGGGTTTTTCATCAACAATTTTCTTTATGATGATATTCCCACCACCCTCAGCGATGTCTGGAACTTCGGCGACTCGGGTTCGGATACCGCCATTTACGATCGTATCGAGGTGGTGCGCGGCGCAACGGGGCTGTTGACCGGCTCGGGCAATCCCTCCGCCGCCGTCAATATGGTGCGTAAACACGCCGATAGCCGTGAATTCCAGGGCACTGTTTCAGGCACTTACGGTACCTGGGACAAGCAGCGCATGGTGGCGGACCTGTCCGCGCCGCTAACGGACTCCGGCAATGTGCGTGGGCGCGTTATTGCCGGTTACCAGGATAATGATACCTGGCTCGATCGCTATCATAACCGCAAAAAGTTTATTTATGGCGTAATCGACGCCGATCTGACCGAGTCCACGACCTTATCCCTGGGATACGACTATCAGGAAAGCGACACGTCGAACCCCACCTGGGGCGGGTTGCCGACCTGGTACAGCGACGGCAGCCGCACTCACTTCGACCGCAGCTTCAATCCGGCGCCTGACTGGAGCTACTCCAATCATGAGTCGAAAAAAGTGTTTGCCGATTTAACCCAGCGCTTTGATAACGGCTGGCAACTGCGGGTAAACGGCACCCATGCCGAAACCGATTTCGATTCCAAGCTGATGTATGCCGACGGTTTCCCGGATAAGGACACCGGCCAGGGCATTTCCGCCTACGGCGGCTGGAACAAGGGCAAACGCAAGCTGGATTCCGTCGATACCTATGCCACGGGCCCCTTTGAGCTGCTGGGCCGGCAGCATGAACTGGTGGCCGGCGCCAGCTACAGCAAACAGAACAATCATTTTTTCAATTCCCAGGCCACCATCACCGAGTCCGATATCGGCAATTATAACAACTGGAACGGCCATATCGCCGACGCGGACTGGAGCCCATGGGTTGATTATTCCAACGACACCATCCGGCAAAAATCGGTCTATACCGCGGCCCGTTTTTCCCTTGCCGATCCGCTGCACCTGATTGTCGGCGCGCGCTACACCGACTGGCGCGCCAACGGATCGACCGCCACCAGTGATAAAAACGATGTCACGCCTTACGCCGGCCTGATTTATGATATCAACGATACCTGGTCCGCTTACGCCAGCTATACCTCTATCTTCCAGCCGCAAACGGCACGGGATATCAATAAAAACTATCTCGATCCCACCACCGGGAAAAACTATGAGGCCGGCCTGAAGGGCGACTGGTACAACAGCCGCCTGACCGCGTCTGTCGCGGTGTTCCGCATCGAGCAGGACAATGTGGCGCAAGATGAAGGCACCTATATCCCCGGCACCACCGAGACCGCTTACCGCGCCGTTAACGGCACCGTCAGCAAAGGGGTTGAGTTCGAGCTTAACGGCGCGGTGACCGATAATTTGCAGGTGACCTTCGGCGGCGCCCGCTATATTGCCGCGGATAAAGACGACAATGCGATTAACTCCTTCCTGCCACGCACTTCGCTGAAACTCTTTACCCGTTACCAACTGCCGATACTGCCCGATCTGGCGGTCGGCGGCGGCGTAAACTGGCAAAACCATACCTGGCAAGACGCCTACGGCCCGCAGGGCACGATGCGCGCCGATCAGGGCAGCTACGCGCTGGTCAGCCTGTTCAGCCGCTACCAGATCACCCGCCAGCTTTCGGTGCAGGGCAATATCAACAACCTGTTTGATAAAGAGTACTACGACTACCTCGGCCCTTACGCGGTCTATGGCGCGCCGCGCAATATGTCGGTGACCGTGGGCTACACGTTCTGATAATAAACAGGGCGGGAGATATCCCGCCTTGTCCTCTGGCATCCATACCCGGTAACCCGCGGTTTTAACAGCGGCGTTAAATCGTCCCTCCTTTGAAAATCTGATAGCCCAAATCAATGGAATAATTGACATCTTCATGGCGGATTTTTTTCAGCACCATTTCCGCCGCGCATTTTCCCATGCCGATGCGGGGGGTAATGACGCTGGCCAGACGGGGGGTAATGGCCCGGCCGATATCCAGCCCATGAAAACCGGCGATGGCGATATCCCCGGGAACGGGAATATTTTGCCGCAAACATTCCAATAGCGCGCCCACGGCGATGTCGTCATTGGTGCAAAACAGGCCGTCCAGATCGGGAAAGCGTTTTAACGCCTGGTTAAATATATCGGCGCCAAGGGAAAACGAGGATATTTCATTAGCGGTCAGCATTAACGGGTTCAGATGGTAGGACTTCATCGCCCGGGCATACCCCTGGTAGCGCTGGCGGTCGCGCAAATCGTCGCGCGCGCCAAGATAAACAACCCGGCGTTTGCCGCTGGCCAACACCGTCGACATCATATCAAACGCCGCCTCCTGATTATCATAACCCACCTGGATATCCATAAACTCCTCACGGGTATCCATCACTTCAACAATGGGGATTTTGGCGGCCAGCAGGCTTTTGATGCTGCGCAGGGTATGTTCTTTTTCCATCAGGATAATGCCGTCGATGCTGTAGGACAGCAGGTTGACAATCTGCTGTTCTTCCGTCTCCTTGCTGTAATTATAATTGGCGATTAAGGTCTGGTAATTATTCACCGAGGTCACGGACTCGATGCCGGCCAGCACGTCGGAAAATACCTGATTATTAAACGACGGCACCAGGATGCCGATGGAATGGCTGATGGAATTCAGCATCATTTCCGGCGCCCGGTTTGGAATATAATTGAGTTCTTCGATGATGCCGGCAATTTTGGCCCCGGTGGCCTTGGCGACTTTTTCAGGCGTGCGCAGATAACGGCTGACCGTGGTTTTGGTGACACCGGCAAACGTAGCGATGTCCTGCATGCTGACCCGGTATTTTTTCATTCCTTCCTCTCTGAGATCCCGGTCCGGCAGGCATGGCCGGCAGCCCGGGGAAATCCTTTTGCGCGTACGCTAAGCAATCCGTCACACTGGACGCGCCTGGAGCATCTCCCCGGCCTGGCTTTTTGTTTCCTGTGCGTCGCTTAATGGATGATCATATTAAGCAATAGTACACCGGCCAATCCGATAAACGAGATCAGTGTTTCCATGACCGTCCAGGTTTTTAATGTTTCAGCCACGCTGAGGTTAAAATAGCCTTTAAACAGCCAAAAGCCCGGATCGTTAACATGGGACGCGATAACGCTGCCCGCCCCGGTCGCCAGCACCATCAGCGCCGGATCGGCATGGGTAACGGCGATAATCGGCAACACAATGCCCGAAGTGGTGATCGCCGCCACGGTGGCCGAACCCAGCGCGATGCGCAACAACGCCGCGACGCACCAGCACATGATAAGCGGCGACATGGACGTGCCACGCATGATGTTGGCGATAAAATCACCGACGCCGCTGTCCACCAGGACCTGTTTAAACGCGCCGCCGCCGGCGATAATAAAGATGATCATGGCGATGGCGGCAATGGAGTCGCCCAAGATATCCATCACCTGGCCGATTTGGCGTCCGCTGCGCAGGCCGAGGGTGAAAATGCCCAATACAATGGCGGCGAACAGCGCCACGGCGGGATTACCGATAAATTCCAGCAACAGCCGCAGCGCATCGTCTTTCGGCAGGGTCATGTCGGCTACCGCGGCCAATGCCATCAAGATCACCGGGATAATGGCCACGGTTACGCTGACCACAAAACCGGGCATTTCCTGTTCGGTGAAAATTCGCGGGTTAAATAAACCCGCCGGCGGTTCTTTTTCAAATTTTTTCAGCAGCTTGGAAAAAAGCGGCCCGGCGATGATCACGGTGGGGATAGCGATAATCAGACCATAAATCAGCGTGGTGCCCAGATTGGCGTTAAAAATAATGGCGATAGCGGTAGGGCCGGGATGCGGCGGTAAAAAGCAATGGGTCACCGACAGGGCGGCCACCATCGGAATGCCCACATAGAGCAAAGGCAGCCCGGAAGCGGCCACTATGGTAAACACCAACGGCAGCAACAGAACAAAACCCACTTCATAGAACATTGCCAGGCCCACCACCAGCCCGGTTATCACCAGCGCCCATTGGATGCGCTGTTTGCCAAAAAATTGTATCAAGGTTGTGGCGATGCGCTGGGCGGCGCCGGTATCGGAGATAAGCCTTCCGAGCATGGCGCCGAAACCCAGGATCATCGCCAATCCGCCCAGGGTACCGCCGATGCCATTTTGAATTGAGTGCATGACCGCCAGCGGTGTCATGCCCTCGGCAATACCCACCACCGCCGCCACAAACACCAGGGCGATAAAACCATTCACTTTAAATTTGATCATTAATATCAGGAGTAACATGACTCCCAATGCAATAATTATAATCGGCATATACAATCCCCATGCTAATGACGAAGAGTCGCCCGCGGGCGGCCCCGTCATTTATTTTTATTTGTTATATTTATATTTATTTTCAGACTGCGGCCAACATTCCGCCGTCAACAAATATCAGGTGGCCGTTGACAAAATCAGAGGCTTTAGCCGCCAGGAATACCGCCGCGCCGATAAGTTCCTGCGGGTCTCCCCAGCGGGCCGCCGGGGTACGTTTGGTTAGCCAGGCGGTAAATTCCTGATTATCCACCAGGGCCTTGGTCATCTCGGTATCAAAATAGCCGGGGGCGATGCCATTCACCTGGATATTATAACGGGCCAGTTCCACACACATGCCCTTGGTCAGCATTTTAACCGCGCCCTTCGACGCCGCATAAGGGGTAATGGTGTCGCGGCCCAGTTCGCTTTGCATCGAGCAAATATTGATGATTTTTCCCTGGTTACGCGTAATCATATTGCGGGCGACGGCTTGTGATACCAAAAAAACCGCCGTTTGATTTACCGCGATAATATCATTCCAATCCTTTTCCGGGAACTCGGTAAAAGGATGGCGGCGCTGAATGCCGGCGTTATTGATCAAAATATCAATAGGCCCGATATCGGATTCAATCTGCGCTATTGCGCTATTGACCGCCTGGCTTTGCGTCACATCAAACGCGGCGGAGTAAGCGATATATCCTTTGTCTCTTAATTGCTGCGCCGCTTTTTCCGCGCGCTCGACGGTAATATCATTGACGATGATTTCCGCGCCTGATTGCGCCAGGCCATTGGCCAATAGAAACCCAATGCCCTGGGCGGAGCCGGTAATCAGCGCTTTTTTATTTTTCAGTGAAAAGATATCGTTCATAATAAATTCCTATTTTTAAAATCCATGGCTTTTTCAAAGCAACTACCACATGTTCAAAACACCAACTGCACCTTTGACGCCAAAGACTTGTCGGCCGCGAAATTAAGCGCCTGTTCAAGCTCGGCCTGCGGATATTCACCGGATAACAACGGCAGCGGATCGACGGTGCCGTTGCCCAGCCAGGTGACGGCGGTATTGAATTCGCTGGTAAAACGGAAGCTCCCCACCAGCTTGATCTCCTTGGCAATCACCATCATCATCGGGAACTCCGGCGTAACCCCGCCCATGCCGACCTGGACCAAGGTGCCCCTGGCCCGGGTTAATTCGAGACAGCGGGTAATGGACTGGGGATGGCCCGAGGCTTCAAAAGAGATATCGAAATAGCCTTTTTCATCGGCGTAGGCGGCGAAATCACCGTTGGCCGCATGCAGGGTTTTGCCGGCGCCCATCCGGGTGGCGATATCCAGGCAACGCTGGCTCATGTCGGCGCAGACGATTTCCCGCGCGCCCGACGCCTTGGCGGCCGCCACCAGCAAACTGCCGATAGGCCCGACGCCGGAAACGAACACCGTTTTGCCCTTCACGTCCCCGGCTTGATGCACCGCGTGAATGGCCACCGCCAAGGGTTCGGCAAAGGCCATGACACGCTCATCGAGCGTATTATCAAATGGAATGCACTGGTCGGTGTCCACTACTTTAAATTGAGTAAATCCACCGTCCACGTGCGGAAAATACATGGCGCTGCCAAAAAAACGCATATTAATGCATTGGTTTTCCTCACCGGACAGACAATATTTACACTGCTTGCAGGGTTTGCTGGGGTTGATTGCCACGCTCTGGTCAACCTTAAGCCCCGGCGCATCGCTTTTTACCACATGGCCGATAACTTCATGGCCCAAGATCATGGGCTGGCGTACTTTAAAATTGCCGACCGCACCTTCCTGATAATAATGCAGATCGGAACCGCAAATGCCGCCGCGCGATATTTTAACCAAGGTTCCCTGGCCGGAATATTCAACATTCTGCGCCACAACGGCAACGGATTTTTTCCCGGTAACCACACAAGACTGGGTATCAATGTTCATTTTATTTCCTTAACGGTAATGTCGTTGAGGTGCAGTTAATCGGCAATGGATGTGCAAAACTGTGATGAATGTCACTTAAAAATGATGTAACGAAAATGATGTAACGCATAACGTGATTGACTTAATAAAAAGCAACTTCAGTCCAGGGAGAAAAGGAAATAAAGTAAAAAAACGGCAGGGTAGGCTGTTGCCAAAACAGAGGTTAATTACGTGGTCAGGGCGTTTTATCCCGATAATTAATATCGTAGTTGAGGGTGCGGCTCTTATAAAAAGGCAATATATAAGCACGGCCGATCCAGATATCCGTTAATGCCTGTGGTGAATTTATGCATCATCAGCCATAACGGTGCTATCGTTTTTATCGTACAACGGGTATGACGCGCTATATTCCGATGAATAATAAGTTATATTCCGATGTGTAATATTTTATTAATTCAGCTTGTCCTGTATTATTTGGGTGTATTTTTATGTTTTCCATTAGACGGCGCGGATAATGAGCCAAACACAAAATTTGAGGGAAAACGGCGCCCGAGGCGATATCAGTAATGCTGGCGATATTTTCCGAGGTCATGGCAAGGATGCAGCGTGAACCCAGCGGATACTATGGTTCCAGTATAGAGGGGGGCGTCGCCGGTTTAATGGACCGCGCACGCGTTGCGAGGGATAAATTCAGGGCTGTTACAGCCTGCGGCCTGTGGGGGGAAACGCCATTATTCCAAGTTTCCGGACAATGCATTGAGGATAAATCTGGCCCGATCCGCTACGTTGATTTTCGGTATTTCCACAATGTCATAATTCAACGCCGGGTAAGCCGTTACCAGCAGGTCGTATTCAGCCAAAGCGGTAGCGAAAGAATGCCGCCGTTCGGGATCTTCGGCATAAATTTCGCGCCAGGGTGGGGTTAAAAAAACCTGTCGATAATAACGGTGGGCAATGCCATAGCGCGTTAAATAAGGTTTCCCTGTTATGTGCTCAAGGTTGGCCGCCGCGTCCACCACCCCCCGATCGAAAAATATCCATTCGTTTGCGGTGTTGGCCTTGGCCCAATCGGTGACGGCCAATTGAATAACGTTGCGTAAAAACGCCGCCATATTAATCCAGGGTAATGCCTGGCCGCCTCGTTTCATCTCTTCGCTCACCACGCGCCGGCCGGGTTCTTCTATTACGGTATAGCCGAGCCGCTTTAACTCAGCGAGTATTGTGGACTTGCCGCCGCCGGAACAGCCAGAAATAACAACGTAGCGATTCATTTTTTCCAATTCCTCGATATGATTTCCATCCTAGAATTTATTTGCAGTTTTTACATTGCGTTACCCTGGGGCGAAGCCTCCCCGGTTGCTGTCAGTAAGGTTGGTTTCGTATTAGCGTTCAGGTTACCCATGCCGCCGGCGGAGGGAGAATCTGTCCTACACTTCAAACAGCTTCACTGAACCCCTTGTTCAATCTGATTCGTTAAGTTATCGGCATCCTGTCAATACCTTAGGTTGTTGGAGCGAAAATGGAACCTGGCGATGGTGGAAAAATTACCGGGCCCGAAAGCCCGGCCAGCAACATTAGCCTACCAATGCAACCTGTAAGTGCTCAAGAGATACAAATATGAATGAAGCAGTATGGTGGCAGAATGATTCTCAATGGCTCCGTAACGATTCCCAACTATAG
>NZ_DASWOM010000094.1:0-26971 GCF_036398755.1 Acerihabitans sp.
GATAGGATCCGCCATCGAAATAGGTTAACCATTCTGGGATGTAACAGGCACAACTAAAAGCAGATCATGCAGCCATACAAACATATGTACAGCATAAACATACCTATTTAACATTGAATATCGAGAATTGTGCACTCGGCATTTGGCATTCGGCATTTGGCATTTGGCATTTGGCATTTGGCATTCGGCATTTGGCATTTGGCATTTGGCATTTGGCATTCAAAATTAGGCAGTAGGCAGTAGGCAGTAGGCAGTAGGTAGTAGGTAGTGAGCAGTGAACAATGAACATTCAGCCTGCAGCCATTAGCAGAAATTATTAGTGATATTTTCCCCGGCAAGTGCATACCGCTCCTAACTTAAAAAATCCCGGTTTCCCAGCAGGCGATGGTGTTGACCTTGTGCCGGCATAGAGTGCGCCGGCAGAGCGCATCGCGGCTGGATGAGCCGCCGGGAGCGGCGAAAGGACGGGTTGCGCAGGGAGCGCATCCCGTTCGGTCCAAAGCTGTGATGCGTGATGCCGGGGACCGCGCAGCGGCGCACGACCTGCCGGACGCGCGGAGGTCAAGGAGGGTGGCGCGGTCCACCCTCCTTGTCGCTTGCCGGCACCCGGCACTACATATAGCAACCGAATGCCTGGCAAGCGAAATCCTCGCCGAGGCATCATAAACCCTACCGTAAGCCGCAAGCCGCAAGCGCCTCCCCGCCGAGGCATAATAAAAATCTTTCCGCAAGCCGCTAGCGAAATCCTCACCAAAGCTGACTTTTTTCCCACAGCTGCCTAGTCGCGTTGCGCCAGCCATTCCCGCGCGAACTCAAACAATGTCCCGGCCAACGGCGTCGCCCGTCCGGCTTGCGTGATGACAATCGCGCTCTGGCGCTTCATCGGCGGCAGGCTTATCAGGACCGAACGCAGGTCCGGCGTCATCCCCGGCAATAAATGCCCACTCGGCATCACCCCACAGCCCAGGCCGGCAAAAATACCCTGCAACAGCTGGAAAATCGATGCGCTCTCGAGCCGGATATGAGGATGTAATCCGCCGGCGCGAAAATGCTCATCCAGATAACGCCGGAAATAACGACTTGGCTCGGCCAAACATAAAGGCAACGCCGCCACTTCGGCGAGTGTCAGGCCGCCGCCCCCGGCCAATTGCGGAAAATAGTGCGGATGAAACACCAGTTCAACGCCGCGATCGGCAATGACGGCCACCTGGTAACGCAGCTCCGCCAGCAGCTCAAGCTCAAAAAAGCCGATACCGATATCCACGCTATGATTGGTCAGCGCCTCCAGCAATGGGTCGGCGCTCAGCACCGACACCTGGAAGTCCAGCGCGGGGTATTTTTGACGCGCATCATAAAGCAGCCGCGCCAGCGGAATACCGCACTGAGGTACGATGCCGATACGCAACGTTCCCGACAGGCCCTGTTTCAGGGACTCCACGTCCAACTTCAGACCCTGGTATACCGACACGATTTCCCGCGCCCAGGCCAGCACCCGTTCCCCTTCGGCGGTAAATCCCTGGAAAGAGTTGCCGCGATGGATCAGGGCCAGGCCCAATTCCCGCTCCAGATTTTTCAAACGGGCGGAAAGCGTGGGCTGGCTGACGAAACTGGCCTCGGCGGCGCGGCCGAAATGGCGTTCACGCTCAAGGTTACATAAATAGATAAGCTGTTTGATATCCATAGATTCTGACTGGGGGGAAGGCAGGAAAACAGTATAACATCATCGCGCCGCGCCGGATGCCATGCCGTTACGGCCCCGACGGCGGCGCGCCCGGCGCCCTCATACCGGGCCGGCCGTCAGGCGCTGACCCCAAGCGTGGTCTTCACATCCTGGGCGATTTTTTCCACCTGCGGTCCATAAATAACCTGGACATCGTTCTCGCTGACGCGCTTCACGCCGCTGGCGCCGGTCAGCATCAGGGTACGGTCAATCACCAGCCGCATATCCTTCACCCGCACGCGCAGGCGGGTAAAACAGCAGTCGACATCGGCGATATTCGGCTGCCCGCCCAGGCCGGTAATAATATTTTCGGCGCGCTGGCCGGCGGTAACCGGCTTACGCGCCGGTTCTTCCGCCTCCTCGGCCTCGCGACCCGGGGTTTCCACCCTGAATCGCAAGATAACCAGGCGAAAGAGATAATAATAGAGCGGGAAATAGATCACGCCCAGCATCACCGGATACCACCAATGGGTTTTGGCTCCGCCCAGCATGCCGAATACCACCAGGTCGATGGCGCCGCCCTGCACATTGCCGATCATTACCTGCAGCACGTCCATCAGCATAAACGACAGGCCGCTGAGCGCGGCGTGCAGCAGGTACAGCAGCGGCGACACAAAGACAAAGCAAAATTCCAGCGGCTCGGTAATGCCGGTGGTAAACGACGCCAGCATCCCGGCCATCATCAGCGCCTTGACCCGTGTTTTATGTTCGGGCCGGGCGCAGTGGTACATGGCCAGGGCCGCCCCTGGCAGACCGAACATCATCACCGGGATCTTGCCCTGCGCCAGAAAACGCGTGGCGTCGCGCACCACCTGATCGCTGAGCAGCCCGGGATGGGTCAGCGACGTATTGAAAATATTCAGCGCGCCGACGATGGTCTGGTTATCCACCGTCGTCATGCCGCCGATGGGGGTAAAGCGCACGGTTTCATTAAGAATATGATGCAGGCCGGTCGGGATCAGCAGACGTTCGCCGAAACCATATAAAAACATCCCGTACTGGCCGCTCTTGCCGATCAGCTGGCCAATCCAGGCAATGGCCGCGCCCACGCCCGGCCAGACAAACGACAGGCCAAGCCCCACCAGCGGCAGCACCACTACCGTCACGATGGGAACGAACCGACGGCCGCCAAAAAAACCGATCGCCGTCGGCAGCTCCTGGGTATAAAAACGATTGTGCAATGCCACGGTGACAAGACCGGCAATCACGCCGCCCAGGACGCTCATGTTATAGGTGAAAATACCCAGCATCGGGATAAATTCGGCGGAATAGACCAGCGCCGCGTTTTGGCTCATGCCGTGCGCGGTTAACGCCGCCACCTGGGTGGTGGCGGCGGTGAGTCCCTGGGCCGCCAGGCTGGCGCTGACCCCGACGTGCATGGCGATAAACCCAATCACGGCGGCAAAGGCCGCGGTGGGTTTTTCAGCCTTGGCCAGGCCAATGGCGCAGGCCACCGCGAAAAACAGCGGCAGATTGGCGAACACCGCGCCCGCCACCTGACGGATAAACCCGATCACCAACTGGGGATAATGCAGGTTGGCAAACGCCTCGCCGGTGACCGCCGGGTTCTGCATCGCCGCCGCCAGGCCGAGAAAAATACCGGCGGCGGCGATGACCGAAATCGGCATCATTAACGCTTTGCCAAAACCATGGATTTTGCTGGCCAGCTCTTTCATTGCGTTATTCTCGTTTTATCTGCCCGAGATTAATTATGCGTTAACCTGCAAAACAGTCAGGCCACGAGCGGATCCGATAGCCGGAATTTAGATCGGGATCACAAATAACCCCCCGCCGCGCCATAGCCGCGCTCTATCCTGCGATAACCCTATTCAATTAGACGCACTATCACAAACTGATTAAACTTAACCTTAATTGAGCAAGGCGTTAAAGATTATTTAACATTCGATCGGCATCGTTCACCTGCGAATAACCATAATGAAATTTAAACCTGCGATAAAACCCTATACCGGCGCCGCCGGCGGCTGGGGTTCACTTGAAGCCACCACCCGCTATGTGATTGACAGTAAACAAGCGTTCAAAAATATCCGTAATCTGCTGCGGGTCAATAAATCCAAAGGGTTCGATTGCCCCGGCTGCGCCTGGGGCGACGACAATACCAGCACCTTCAGCTTTTGTGAAAACGGCGCCAAAGCGGTCAGTTGGGAAGCCACCCGCAAAGGGATCGACGCGGCATTTTTTGCCCAGCACAGCGTCAGCACCCTGTATGGGCAAAGCGATTATTTTCTTGAATACCAGGGCCGGCTTACCCAGCCGTTGCGTTACGATGCCCGGACCGATCGTTATGCGCCGGTAAGCTGGGACGACGCCTTTGCCCTGATAGCCCGCCATTTGCGCGGCCTGGACCATCCCGATCGGCTGGAGCTGTACACCTCTGGCCGCGCCAGCAATGAAGCCTCCTATCTGTACCAATTGTTCGGCCGCATGTTCGGCACCAATAACTTTCCCGACTGTTCCAATATGTGCCACGAAGCCAGCGGCACCGGCCTGAAACAAAGCATCGGCGTCGGTAAAGGCACCATCCACCTCAATGACTTCGAGCAGGCGGACGCCATTTTCGTCTTTGGCCAGAATCCGGGCACCAACCATCCGCGCATGCTCCACAGCCTGCGCCATGCCGCCGATCGCGGCGCCAGCATCGTCACCTTTAACACCCTGCGCGAGCGCGGGCTGGAGCGTTTTGCCGATCCGCAAAACCCACTGGAGCTGCTGACGCCCAAATCGGGGCGCATCAGCTCGCGCTATTTGCAACCCAACCTGGGCGGCGATATGGCGGCGGTGCGCGGCATGGTCAAGGCCCTGCTGGAAACCCATCGCCAACAGTTGGCCGCCGGCCAGCCCGGCCTGTTCGACGACGCCTTTATCCAGGCGCATACCCAAGGCGTCGAGGACTACCTGGCGGCGGTGGATGCCACGTCCTGGCAACATATCCTCCGTCAGTCCGGCCTGACTGAACAGCAGCTGCGCGAGGCGGCGGACATCTATCGGCGGGCCGAACGGGTGATCTGCACCTGGGCGATGGGCGTGACCCAGCATAAACATTCGGTGGCAATCGTGCGCGAAATAGTCAACCTGCAATTACTGTTCGGCCAGTTGGGCAAGCCGGGCGCCGGGCTGTGTCCGGTACGCGGTCATAGCAATGTGCAGGGCAACCGCACCATGGGCATCGATGAAAAGCCCTCCGCCGCCATGCTCGACAGCCTGGCCGCCCATTTCGGCTTTACGCCGCCGCGCGCGCCGGGGCACAGCACCGTCGAGGCGCTGGAGGCGATGCTGCGCGGCGAAGTCAAGGTACTGATTGCGCTCGGCGGCAACCTGGCGGCGGCGGCGCCCGATACCGCGCGCACCGAGCAGGCGATTCGCCGCTGCGACCTGACGGTGCACATCGCCACCAAGCTGAACCGCAGCCATTTGATAACCGGCGCCGACGCGCTGATCCTGCCGACGCTTGGCCGCACCGAACGCGATATGCAGGCCACCGGCAGCCAATATGTCACGGTGGAAGACTCCTTTAGCATGGTACATGCGTCGGAAGGGGTAAACCCGCCGATATCAGACCTGCAACGTTCGGAAACCGCCATCGTCGCCGGCATCGCCGACGCGGTGCTGGGCCGGGATAGGCTCGACTGGCCGCGGCTGGCCGGGGATTACAATCTGATCCGCGATCATATCGAGGCCACCCTGCCCGGCTTTGCCGATTTCAACCGCCGCTGCGAGCAACCGGGCGGCTTTTACCTGGGCAACGCCGCCGCCGGGCTGCGTTTCAACACCCCCGACGGCAAGGCGCATTTCAGCGCCGCCGCGCTGCCTGAAACGCTGTTCCCGCAGATTGCCGGCCAGACGGTGCCCTTTACGTTGCAAACCCTGCGCTCCCATGACCAGTACAACACCACCATCTACGGCATGGACGATCGCTATCGCGGCGTTTACGGCCAGCGGGACGTGGTGTTTGTCAACGCGGACGACCTGGCGGACCTCGGGTTGGCCGACGGCGACCGGGTGGATATCGAAACCTTGTGGCATGACGGCGTCAGCCGCAGGGTCAGCGGATTCAAGGCGATAAGCTATGATATTCCGCGCGGCAACCTGGCCGCCTATTATCCCGAAACCAATCCGCTGGTGCCGCTGTCCAGTTTTGGCGACGGAACCCATACGCCCACCTCCAAGTCGGTACCGGTGCGCCTGGCGCGCAGTCGGGTGGTCGCCGACGCGCGCATCATCTAGTCATTTTTTCTCCGCCCAACCCGCCCGCCGCCCGCGCGGGCGGCTTTTTTCACCGGCAATCGGGTGGTTATACTTGCCGCCGCCTGCCGATTCGCGTAAAACTGTCTGCCGTTATTGAAGCCTTTTTACACTCTTATTTCTGGACATTATGTTTCAAGATAACCCGCTGCTCGCACAGCTAAAACAGCAACTTCACTCTCAGACGCCGCGTGTCGAAGGCGTGGTCAAAGGTACTGAGAAAGGGTTTGGCTTCCTTGAAGTCGATGCGCAAAAAAGCTATTTCATTCCGCCGCCGTTCATGAAAAAAGTCATGCACGGCGATCGGATCACCGCCACGGTGCGCTCGGAAAAAGACCGGGAAATCGTCGAGCCTGAAGAACTGGTGGAGCCGTTCCTGTCGCGCTTTGTCGGCCGCGTCCAGCTTAAGGACGACCGCCTGACGATTGTGCCTAACCATCCGCTGATCCGTGAAATCATTCCCTGCCGGCCGGTGCGCAACGTAGAGCATAATTTCCAGACCGGCGATTGGGCGGTGGCTGAAATGCGCCGTCATCCGCTCAAGGGCGACCGGCAGTTTTATGCCGAGATAACGCAGTTGGTGACCGTCGGCGACGACCATTTCGCACCCTGGTGGGTGACTCTCGCCCGGCATAACCTGGAGCGCGAGGCGCCGCCGATGCCCGCGGGGCTGGTACTGGGCGACGACAACCTGCCGCGCGAGGATTTAACCGCGCTGGACTTCATTACCCTTGACAGCGCCAGCACCGAAGATATGGATGACGCGCTGTACGTCGAGGCGGGAGATGGCGACGCGCTGGTGATGACCATCGCCATTGCCGACCCGACCGCGTACGTCGAGGCCGATAGCAAGCTCGACCTGATCGCCCGTGAACGCGCCTTTACCAATTACCTGCCGGGCTTTAATATCCCGATGCTGCCGCGCGACCTGTCGGATAACCTGTGCTCCCTGCGCCCCAATGAGCGCCGCCCCGCCCTGGCCTGTCGTGTCACCGTCAATGACGACGGCTCGCTCGGCGGCGAACCGCGCTTTTTTGCCGCCTGGATTGAATCCAAGGCCAAGCTGGCCTATGACGATGTTTCCGACTGGCTGGAAACGCAAGGCAACAGCGCCTGGCAACCCGCCACCCCGGCCATCGCCGGACAGATCCATTTATTGCAGCGCGCCTGCCAGTCACGCGCCGCCTGGCGCCAGGCGCACGCGCTGGTCTTCAAGGATCGTCCCGATTATCGCTTTGTGCTCGATGATAAAGGCGACGTGCTGTCGATCCAGACTGAGCCCCGGCGCATCGCCAACCGCATGGTGGAGGAAGCGATGATCGCCGCCAACGTCTGCGCCGCGCAGGTGCTGCGCGACGGCCTGGGCTTTGGTGTCTATAACGTCCATAACGGTTTTGACGAAACGCTGGTGGACCAGGCGGTGGCCATTCTCGCCGCCAATGACGTCGAGGCCGACGCCGCCACCCTGCTGACGCTGCCGGGCTTTTGCGACCTGCGCCGCCGGCTGGACGCCATGCCGACCTCCTATCTTGACAGCCGCGTGCGCCGTTTCCAGACCTATGCTGAAATCAGCACCGAGCCCGGCCCGCACTTCGGCCTGGGACTGGACGCCTACGCCACCTGGACCTCGCCTATCCGTAAATACGGCGATATGATTAACCATCGCCTGCTGAAGGCGTTGATAAGCCAGGGGAACGCCACGCGCCCAGCGGAAGAGATTACGGTGCAGATGTCCGAACGGCGCCGGTTAAACCGCATGGCGGAACGCGACGTGGGCGATTGGCTATATGCCCGCTACCTGAAGGATAAAGCCGGCAGCGATACCCGCTATAGCGCTGAGATCATAGATGTTTCGCGCGGCGGCATGCGCGTGCGGCTTATTGAGAATGGCGCGGTGGCGTTTATACCGGCGCCGTTTATCCACAGCGTGCGCGATGAACTGGTGTGCAGCCAGGAAACCGGCACCGTGCAGGTCAAGGGCGAAGAGCGCTATCGCCAGGGAGACACCATCGAGGTGACGGTGGCGGAAGTGCGCCAGGAAACCCGTTCGGTGATTGCCCGCCCCGTTTAAGATCCTGAACGCCCAAGGGAGGCTTGCGCCTCCCTTAAGGGAATCATCAACAGGCTGAGGTGGGTGTCTGAAATTACACTTCAGCGCTCCAGCCATGAACTGCGGGAGCTATCCAGCCACCGCTTCCTTTATTTTCCGGCTTCCAGGCACCCAGGGGTCCCTCTATATGACCAAAAATGCCGCTGTTGATCAATTTTCTGGTACTGTGAAACCCGTTTATGCTGTCGTTCTGAATTTTATCAATGATAAAAGGATCATGCTTTTCATCGAAGAGAAACGAGCGAATTAAAGCCGGGCCGGTAAAACTTAATGTCCCGGTGTATCTGACCAGCGGGCGCTCCCGTTTAAGCCCCCACATGACATCATTCATTTCCACGTTTTCATTGAACAAGTTTTTTTTGAATTGACTTAACGCTTCCAGGCTCTTTATTTTTTCTGAATTTCTCAAAAGCGCTAGTGTATCAAATTTTCCTGATTTTTTTAACTGAATAGCCGTTCTTGATATCTCCATCCTCTTGACATGGTTGGTGAGAAATTCAACCCCTGAATTATGGCTCCACTCCTCCTTAAAATAATCCTCATGTTTTTTACCATCCGGTCCAAAGGTAAACCGTTTGCCCTGATAGGCAGCAATAATGGCGTTTAAAAGAAAATCAACATCCCGGGAATCGGCAAGGGCAGCAATGACGTTATTATTTATATCAAAAGCGTCACCGCCATCGGATAGTTTTTTCAAATCCACTTTGAAGAGTGATTCAACCGCTGGCTGATTATTTTCATTTTCGATCAATATATCACCCAAAGGTTCGTTCAATGCGATGTCGACATCCATATAGATACCGCCGTAATCCTTCAGTACCGACAATCGCAAAATATCAGATGCCGCCGCGTAATTGTTATAAGGCGTATCCGCGCACTCTCTTTGTATTGCGGCTTCCAGCTGATAGGGCGCGGTGGGGAGCAAGATGTCCACCCGCTTGAAAAACGCTGATGTAACGCCGCTGTCGACCAGCTGTGACTGCGTCTGCGCGGGATTGTCCACCCATAGCATAAGCGTATAATCAGGATTTAACGCCGCATTGTTCACGATGTTCGTTATGGCTTCACACGGCAGGGATTTATAGCCCAACCAGATATGATGGATAATCTTGGGAATGATAAAGCATAGCGGATTTTCGCTAAGGTCAAGCACCGGCAGCGGACGTTCTGACGTGGGTTTTTTCCTTAGGAGATTATTAGCCAAATTGACTTTTTCCAATAGCGAATCTGGCGCCATGACGGGGAAATGTCTAATCTTGTTATGGCTGGCATCAAGTATTTTTAAACTGTCCGGAAGCGAGGGCAACGTTTCCAGGGCATTGTTACTGATATTCAACTCTTCTATATGCGGCGGCAAAATGGGAAGGCTACTTAAATTATAACCGCTTAAATTCAGTAAAACCTTTCCGGTATCAACGCTGTCTTTTATTAATACGGCCGCGATATCCCGGCATTCCCCGCGGCCGGATTGAACTTCGCTTATCCACCGGCTCAGCGTCTTATCATAATCAACCATCTGGCTATTTTCAGTGTTTTTATGTTGTGGTGTAAAAACACAGTTCATGACATGCAACAAATCAAACCTCTGTCTATCCATTAAAGACAAGAATAAAAAAATGGAAAGCCTGTTAAACGACAGGCTTTCCTTTTATCGGCTAACACTCACAGCGGATTGCCATGCTACCTGAGATGTAAATGAGCACCCGGCTTTCGCGCAAAAATGTGCGCGAAATAATAACAAACTCCTGCCGAAAAACTTTAATGGAACATAAACAGCATGGCCTAAAGCCGTCTTGCGGGTGTCCTCACGCCGCGCTTCATCCGCGCGGCGGTAAGGGTTGTGAGAGGCTGGTCTGCCGGTGCATGCGGCTATCGCCGGATCACACCCTCAGCCTATCCCTGGTTTTTATCCGCCCATGCACGCAAAAGCCCCCGCAGGCGGGGGCTTTTGCTTACCACTAAACATCGTTGGCTTTATCTTTCGGCGGCGCGTGATTTTAGCGCGGCCTGTTCTTCATCCATCAGGCTGACATGCCCTTTTCTCACCCGCTTGGAATACAGCGCGGTGATAATCGGCACCAGGATGGAGGTGACAATCACCGAGGTGGCCACCAGGGCGGTCGCCGCCGGCGCCATCGGCTTAAAGGCCGGCACCATTTCGGCAATCAGCACCGGCGTGGCCACCGCGGCCCCGGCGGAGCTGGACGCGGCAATGCCCGCGGTACCGTCGCCGCCGCCGATAAACTTATCGGCCAGGATCAGCGGAATACCGGTGATGATGATAACCGCAATACCGAGCAGCACGCCCAGCAGGCCGGTTTGCGCGATGACGTTCAGGTTAATGGTATTGCCGAGCGCGAAGGCGAAGAACGGGATCAGCGTCTGCACCGCCTTGCTGAAGAACTCGCGCAGTTCCGGATCCAGGTTGCCCAGGGCGAAGCCAATCAGGAACGGCAGCACCGCGCCGACAAACACATGCGGTTCAAAAGAAGCGATTCCGGCGGTGCCCAAAATAATCATGGTCATCAAAGGGCCGGATTCCAGCGACATCAGCACAAATGCCCCGGACTCTTCCTTGGAGCCGTATTGCTGCATAATGGAGGCGTACAGCCCACCGTTGGTCATATCCATGGAGGCGACCAGCGCCAGGGTGGACAAACCGGCGAAAAAACCCATTTCCACGCCGTTTACCGGCAAAAAACGCGAAGCCACCGCGGCGACCACCCAGGCAACGGCGATTTTCGTCACCACCAGCGTGCCGGATTTGCGTAATACCATACCGGTTGCGCTGAGCTTGATTGACGCTCCCATACAGAAAAACCAGACCGCCAGGATAGGCACGGTGCCGGAAATCAGACCGTTGGTAAAAGAACCGAAATATTTACCCGCATCAGGGGCAAAAGTATGACAAAGCGCGCCGATAAATAACGGCACCAGCATCATACCACCGGGGATTTTGTCAATTGCACGTTTGATTTGCATCGTGATTCCACCTAAGTTCGAAGTATTCCCATGAGTCGTAGGGCGCCGTTCCGTGGCCTTGCCCCGTTCATTGACGGGGTCGGTTGAGCGATAAAGTAACCGGTTACATCCAGTAATACAGTGATCTGGAGCATGAAATGAAACAATGTTTCTTTTTTTAAATAAGATCATTTTATTTGAATGGATACATGGTTTCATTTTGAGATGGAGATCACATTTTTGCCACGGGTTTTTAAAAACCAGACCCTGGGGGGAAATAGAATGACGGGGAAAGAGGTGCCGGACGAGACTATCTATATTGAACAATCATGAAATTTGTATCTGTTAAAACTCACCCCCCGCCGGGTCAACGGCGCGCGGCGCGCCGGCGGCAAAGCGGGGGTTGATTGCGGACTATTGCCCGTAATAGGCATGCTTGCCATGTTTTCGCAGGTAATGCTTATCCAGTAATTCCGGCTGCATGGCGGGCAGCTGCGGCGTCAACTGGCGTGAGAATATGCCCATGTAAGCTACCTCTTCCAACACCACGGCATTGTGCACCGCCGTATCGGCGTCCTTGCCCCAGGCGAACGGGCCATGGGAATTGACCAGCACGGCCGGTATGGCGGTGGGTTCGATACCGCGCGCTGCAAAGGTTTCGACAATTACCCGGCCGGTTTCCCATTCATAGCGACCCTGGATTTCCGCCTCGGTCATTAAACGGGTACAGGGAATGTCGCCGTAAAAATAATCCGCATGGGTGGTGCCCCAGGCGGGAATATCCAGGCCCGCCTGCGCCCAGATGGTGGCATGGCGGGAGTGGGTGTGGACGATGCCGCCGATGCCGGCGAACGCCAGGTAAAGCACCCGGTGGGTATCGGTATCCGATGACGGTTTTTTGCCGCCCTCTACCACGCGTCCGGTCTCCAGTTCCACCACCACCATATCGTCGCGGGTCATCTCTTCATAACCGACGCCGGAAGGTTTGATGACCATCAGGCCCTGTTCGCGATCGACCGCGCTGACATTGCCCCAGGTGAAGGTGACCAGATGATGGCGCGGCAACGCCAGGTTGGCCGTGAGCACCTGTTGTTTTAATTCGTTAAGCATTGTGTTGTCCTCGGGAACGCCATGAGGACATTGTCCCGGCAGCGGGACGCGACCGGTATGGTCAAAACGGCTGAAGATCCGGTTGTCTTCTGCTATCGAGCCGTTTTAGCGTGCCGCAACCGATCCGCTGCGGGAGGTAAAAATCGTTTAAGATTTTATTTAGCGCAAAACAAGCTAAACAACCGAGTCGGTACTATAATAATTACTTATTATTGAACGTATGGAGAAGTTGACGATGACGAAAAATTCAACAAAACGTATTGCCGCCACGGTGTTAGCGGTAACCCTCGCCTTGTCGCTGAGTTCATGCTCGAATTGGTCCAAACGGGACCGTAACACCGCCATTGGCGCCGGCGCGGGCGCCGTGGGCGGCGCGGTGCTGACCAACGGCAGCGGTCTGGGCACCGTCGGCGGCGCGGCGGTCGGTGGTATTATCGGCCATCAGGTCCATTAAGCAAAAAAGCGTTAACAGTATTGCAGTTTTCCCGCCAGGGCTGGCATGTCCGGCGGGAACGGTCACCTTTCAATCCCGGACCTGGCGGCAACGGCATGTGACACAGCGCCCGGTGTCCCATCCCGACCCTTCTTAGCCTCCGGCCAGTTTGACCTTAAGCCCCTTCGCTTCCAGCAACTGCTTTAATAACTCCCGTTTATCGCCCTGAATCTCGATGATCCCCTGTTTTACCGAGCCGCCGCAGCCGCATTTTTTCTTCAGCTCGGCCGCCAGCACGCCCAGGGCGGCGTCATCGCCCGAAAGCCCGGTGATAAGGCAAACGCCTTTGCCTTTCCTGCCGCTGGTCTGGCGCTGGATGCGGACGATGCCGTCCCCCGAGGGGCGCGCGGCGGGCAGCGGCTTCTCGTCGATGCGACCGCTGTCGGTGGAGTAGACCAATCGGCTATTGTCGTCCATCAGGCCTGCCCCGTTTGCAACTGATGAACAATGGCCTGCAACGCGGCGGCCGGGTCGGCGGCCTGGGTGATGGGCCGGCCGATCACCATGAAATCCACCCCGGCGCGCTGGGCCTGCAGCGGCGTCATGACGCGGCGCTGATCGCCGGCCTCGCTGCCCTGCGGCCTTATGCCCGGCGTCACCAGGCGGAAATCGCGGCCAAAGCGCATTTTCAACGCCTGCGCCTCCATGGCTGAACATACCACGCCGTCCAGTTCACAGCGTTGCGCCAATCCGGCCAGGAGCGCGGCATACTGCGCCGCGCTATGAGGTATGCCCAGGCCCGCCAGATCCTCATCGGCCATGCTGGTCAGCACCGTTACCGCGATAAGCAGCGGCGCCCGCGCGCCATAGGGGATCAGCGCCTCTTTGGCGGCGGTCATCATGCGCTCGCCGCCGCTGGCGTGGACATTCACCATCCAGACGCCCAGGTCGGCCGCCGCCGCCACGGCCTTGGCCACGGTGTTGGGAATATCATGGAATTTCAGGTCGAGAAATATATCAAATCCCCGGCCGCGCAGTTCACGCACCAGCTCGGGACCAAACAGGGTAAACATTTCTTTGCCGATCTTAAGCCGGCAGTCCCGTGGGGAAACCCGGTCGGCGAAGGTGAGCGCCTGGGCGCGGTCGGCATAATCCAGCGCGACGATAACCGGCGAGGGCCATGGCTGCGGGCGGGTGGATAAAAGATCGCTTGTCATGTCAAAAACCTTAAATAATGGCGTATCGGGCAGCCTTGATTTATGGCGATATGTTACCTGCCGCGGCGGCAAATGCCTAGTCCGGCGAGACCGGCCTATTGCTCGTCGAGGCCGCGAATCGGCTTGATGGAGGCCCAGGACTTGCAGGAGGGACAATGCCAGTAAAGGCTGTGCGAGGTAAAACCGCATTTAATGCAGCGATAGCGGGGTTTGGTGCGGATCTGCTCGCCGACCATATCGCGCAGGACCTGCAGGCTCTCCTTGGCCCGGCCGTCTTCCGCCTCGTTAAGGTGGAAATCCATTAACCGGTGGAACATGCGCATGGTGGGATGCTGGCGCAGCTGCTGGTTGATATAGACCTGGGTGACCTCGGTGCCGTCGTTTTGCTCGATGACGTCGGCCAGCAGCAGCTCCGCCGCCGCGCCGGTATTGAGTTCGACGCAGCGCCGCAGGAAATCGGCCCAGGCCTGCGGCTCTTTCAGATGCTGGTAGCAGCTCTGGAGGATCGGCAGGGTTTCGCTGACCATTTCTTTATCCTGATCCAGCACCCGCTGCAAAACCGCCACCGCCGCGGGGTAATCTTCCCGCGCCATAAAAATCCGCGCCATCATGATGGATACCCGCGCACAGTTTTTATCGGCCGCCGCGCCTTTTTTCAACAGCGTCATGGCTTTATCCAGATCGTCGCTGCCCATGGCCTGCAGGGCCAGTTCGCAATAAAAATGGGCAATCTCGATTCGGCGATGCTCCTTGCCGAGCTTAACCAGCTTTTCCGCCATGTCTATGGCTTTGGTCCATTCGCTGGTGGCCTGGTAGATTTGCAGCAGTTGCTGCAAGGCGCCGGCACGGAAATCGTCTTCATCGACAAGCTGGACGAACATTTCCTCGGCGCGATCGTAAAATCCCGCCGCCATGTAATCGCGCCCCAGCTGCTGGATGGCCAGCAGGCGCTGTTCGAAGCTCAGGGCGGTGCTTTCCATCAGCGCCTGGTGGATACGGATAGCGCGATCCACCTCTCCGCGCGAGCGGAACAGATTGCCCAGCGTCAGGTGGGCCTCCACGGCGTTGCTGTCTTCCTTGAGCATGTCCAGGAACAGGTCCACCGCCTTGTCCTGCTGGTTGGACAGCAGGAAATTGACCCCGGCGACATATTCGCGCGACAGGCGGTTGGCATCCTGTTGTTTATCCTGCTGCGCGCTCCTGCGCCCCATGTACCAGCCGTACGCGGCCGCCACGGGCAACAACAGAAACAGCAGCTCTAACATAACCGGTTATTCCTTACCGGCGGCGGGTACGGTCGTGGCGATATCCGCGCCGCCGGCGGGGTCCGGCCGCTGCTCCAGGCGCTTGATTTTGCGCTCGGCGCGCAGCAGGGCCAGGCGCACCCGCAGGTAAAACAGGCCGCATATCACCCAACCGAGGATAAAGCCGATGGCGAACAGTACCGTCAGCAACGTCGATACCCGGTATTGTCCCTGCGCCAGTAAATAGTTAAAGGTAACAACCTGATCGTTATGGGCTCCAAAGGTGAAGGAAATGATGAAAATCACCAGAACCAGCAAAAATATCAGAACATATTTCACATGTATTCCCGCAAACAGCGTTATTCGGATGGGCCGCGTCCATAAACCGGCACCAAGATGGTATAAATTAGCATTTCCCGCGTTGCGAAGGAAATGCTGTAGGCAACATAACGTCATTATCTGCTGCCGAAGGCGGCGCAAACCGCCCGCCCCGGCCCGATTCATCAGGCCCCTGTAAAGACTATAGGCGCCGCCGGCAGAAAACCCAACCGCAACGCCATGCGCGGCTTGTTATTTATTCAGTTATGCATAAAAATGTAGTCATAAAACGTATCCGTTAGGGAAGGTCGCATGTCCAGGCAAGACGAACAGCGCTTATTGGTTAAAATTGCGACGCTTTACTATACCGATAATAAAAAACAGGCGGACATTGCCGCCGCCCTCCACCTGTCGCAATCCTTCGTGTCCCGCGCCATCACCCGCTGCATCAAGGAAGGCGTGGTAAAAATCAGCGTGGTGCAGCCGCCGAATATGTTTATGGGCCTGGAATCGGCCATCCAGCAGCGTTACGGCATCGACCAGGCCATCGTGGTGGATGTGGCCGATGCCGCCGGGGCGCAGCAAATCAAGCAGGCCATCGGTTCCGCCGCGGCGCATTATATGCAGACCAGCATCCGCCCGGACGATCTGGTGGGCATTTCGTCGTGGAGCAGCACGCTGCGTGAAATGGTGGATAACCTGCACCCGCTGGCGGTCAAGGCCAGCGGGGTCATCCAGCTGCTGGGCGGCGTCGGCCCCAACGGCAACGTCCAGGCCACTTTGCTGACCCAGCTGTTGGCCGATCAGCTCAACTGCAAGGCCTACCTGCTGCCGGCGCAAAGCATCGAGCGCTCGGTGGAGGACCGGATGCGGCTTATCAACAGCAGCGAGGTGGCGGAAGTTGTGGCCAAGTTCAGCGAGGTGGACGTGGCGCTGGTCGGCATCGGCGCCCTGGAACCGTCGCAGTTGCTGATGAATTCCGGCAATTACTACCACGAAAAGATGCTGCGACTGCTGGCGGCGCGCGGCGCGGTGGGCGATATCTGCCTGCATTATTTCAATGCCCGGGGCGAGGCGGTGCTGGCGGATGACGAAGATCCGGTCATCGGCATGCCGCTGCCGCAGGTCAGGCAGTGCTCGCGGGTGGTGGCGCTGGCCGGCGGCCAGGAAAAGGTGGCGGCGATCAAAGGCGCGCTGGAAGGACGGTATATCGATGTGCTGATAACCGATCGCCTGGTGGCGGAACAACTGGTATAGCCAGCTTTCGCGCCATTTCCCCACGGCATTCATCGCAATGAAAAGGGGTTTTCCCGTGCCGGGCAAGGCCGCTCTTCCAGAGACCATTCTGGTCTGACCCGATTGTGCTGCGCAAGGCGCCGAGCCGTCTTACGTTTGAGAAGACAACACGCCTGAATGTGTGTAAATATTCCCGGTAACTTTCTGTTGTGGTACCGCGGCCATGCTTACTGTTCCCTTTCCTGTGATTACCTTATTCGCTCTGCTGTTCTTGCTTGTGATGGTTCTGTTCCCTAAAAAACAGCGCCACAGCGGCACACTGCGTTTTCTTGTCGCCTGCATAGTCCTTCTTTGCGTAAGTACGCTGCGCTGGGAATATCATTCAGCCGTGCTGAGAAATATCCAGTCAGGGCTGGCGCTGCTTTTGCCGCCTGTTGCCTGGCACAGTTTCATCTCAATGACCGAAATCAACAGACAGCGCCACCTGATATTGTTGTTCGTTCCTGCAACCATCGCTTTTTTTATCAGGATATTCTGGCCGCCGGCGACAGATTTTATCCTGTTTGTGTTATATGCCGGGTATGGGTGCAGCTTGTTTCGTATGGCATGGCAGGGAGAGCATCGCTTCGCGCTGAGCCGACTGGGAGAGTCATCGCATACCACCAGGATGGCCTTTTTCGCCGGCGGCTTTCTGTGCATTTCCGCGCTGACGGATCTTGCGGTGACATTAGACTTCAGCATCACGGGTGGTAAACAGGCTCCGGTTATGGTTGTTATTTTTCAGGTCACGCTGCTGCCGCTTATCGGGGCTGCCATCGTCAGCGCAGGAAGGACGGCGGCGATATCCGGTTCGAACACCAGGGAAGAAGCGTCACCTGCACGCGCTGTGTTACCTGCGGGAGAATTGGCGGAAATTTATACCCTGCTGGAGAAACAGGTTCGTGAATCGCAAATCTACCTTAATCCCGATCTCACGCTCAGTCTTCTGGCCGGAAAAACAGGGGTGCCTGCGCGGCAGCTTTCAGGTGCGGTAAATGCTATAAGTCAGTGCAATGTATCGCAGTGGATCAACGGCTTCAGGATTGAACGGGCGATGGAACTGCTGCTAAGCACCCCGATGCCCGTTACGGATATCATGCTGGAGTCTGGATTTATGACTAAATCTAATTTTAACCGCGAATTTCAGCGCGTTGCCGGCGTGTCCCCTACTTTGTTTCGCCAGCGGGCGCGTGATAATCCAGTGACGAGTTCAGAAATGCACTGATCTTACGCACCAGTTCCTGATGGATACCAGGCCTGCTTGCTCCGCTACCGTCCCGGCAGACCACGCCATCGCCGGGTGATTCTTCATTAATAAGCGTTTCAGCCCCGGGCTTGCACAACTGCATGAAACTGAAATGGGTGGCGCCATCAACGATCGCAAATTGTCTCCATTGCGCACGCATTCCGGCAGCAAGGTACTTTGATTCCTGTCCGGCGGGCAGTTGCGCCAGCCTGTCCACCCGGGCCGCGAGGATCAGGACCGGAAGGTCAATATCATGCAGACTCCGAGGGGTAAAACCGGGGGCCAATCCGAGATCGAGGGAAACGACGGCTCTGATTCTTGCATCCCGGTGACTTGCGGATAATTTTTCCTGTGACCGAGCTTCATCGATGCCAAGCTTTGCCGTTAACCTGCAGTCGCCTCGTTGCGGGTGTTGCCGGCAGTCATGCATAAACCGGGCAGGGTCAAAGCGTGCCCCCGCCAGCGACATTACTGTCCATCCGCCAAGAGAATGTCCCAACGCGGCAATCCGGTCTTTGTCCGTTTCCCCGAACAGTCCCGGAGAATGAATCACGGAGTCAATAACCTGAGTAATATCGTGCGGACGCCTCCACAGCATTTTAGCGTCTGCAGGATCCTGATTAAATGTGGAGGTACCTGGATGATCCGGGGCGGCAACAATATATCCCTGCGCCGCCATGGCCGCGGCAATCCAGGACAGATTCCGCCAGTTGCCGTTGTAACCATGTGAAATCACCAGGAGAGGGTGTACTCCAGGTACTGGCGGCGCATCGCGGATAACGGCAACGCCGATGAA
Source organism: Acerihabitans sp. (assembly GCF_036398755.1). Taxonomy (NCBI): domain Bacteria; kingdom Pseudomonadati; phylum Pseudomonadota; class Gammaproteobacteria; order Enterobacterales; family Pectobacteriaceae; genus Acerihabitans; species Acerihabitans sp. The sequence continues at coordinate 18,691 of NZ_DASWOM010000094.1, forward strand.
AGCGGGATTTTCACCGGCATATTCCGTTATTCCCTTGGAAGAAGCCGGATACCACACTGCCACATTCAGCGCTTCCCCGTTTCGGTCTGACGATTTTATCTGACGAAAGCCCGGGTCTGCTTGCGCCTGTATACAAAACAGCAAAGCAGACCATAAAAGAAACCCTCTGATGAACATCATTAATGACCCTGTTGTGACGAATTGTGCCACCTTTATAGTATGAAGTTCGGCATCAGGGCGCCCCGGAACACGATCGAGGTCGTGAATCATGATTATTATATTACCCTTCCCTAACATCCGGCCATCGCCGGGCATCCCTGCCCGGCCGGTTGTTACTTAGGGTCTGGCATGCCAGTAACACTCTATGCCCAAATATTTGGTAAAGGCTTCATGCAGCACCGCCGCGGTGGCCGAGTGGTTCATGGCCACATGGTGCTCGAAGCCCTGCTCGCAGATATGGCGCAGCAGCGGCTCCATGGCCGGGATCTGCACCACCGCGCGACAGCCCACGGTATCCAGCGGATCGTTCACCACCGTGCCTTCGCCGACATAGGCCCTGACCTGGCCGGTGAAATCATCCGACGACAGGCGGAAATAGGTCAAAGGCCCCGCCTTCATGCGTCCGTGTACCGCGCCGCAGGTATTTTCGCAGCCGACGGTGGTGCCGATGATATCCGCCGTGCCCATGGCCGCGCTCTCCAGGCTTTCGCTTGGGAAGTTGCCGCAGTGGAACAGCACGCATTTATCCTGCTCTTCGCCGAAGTTGTTATTCCAGTCGGCAATGGAGGCGGGAGACAGCGAACAGCTGGCCAGCGCGTACATCGACAGCGCCCCCATCACGTCCACCTCACAGGCGCTGGGCATCAGTTGTCCCGACATGACGCTCATGATGGAACACACGTTAATGCCAAGATTTTCCTGCAGCGAGGTCCAGCACTGGATGGCGGTGGTGTCGATATCATTAGCCTGTACCCATTCGCTTATCACCACGAACAGCTTGGCCATGGTGTGCAGTTTTTCCGGCGGAATGGCGCCGGTATCCGCATTGTCTTTTAGCAGCGCCAGCTTTTCCCCCACCCGCAGGTCGTTATCCGCCAGGTTGCCGACGCGGGTAAAGATTTCTGACAAGTCCAGCGTCTCCACCGATACGTTCATCCGCTCCAGCAATTTCTCGCTGTAGCGCACGGTGTTGAACGCGGCGGGGCGCGCGCCGATGGCGCCGATACGCACGCCCTTCATGGCATGCACCAGCCGGCAAAGCTGGGTGAACTGCCGCAGGTCCTGGGCAAACGCGTCGCCGGCGACGGTACAGACATGTCGTTGGGTCAAGGTAAACGGAATGCCGCACTGGCGCAGGTTGTTGCACAGCGAAATCTTGCCGCAGAAACTGTCGCGCCGGGTGGCCAGCCCCATTTTATCCAGGCTGTCCTGCTCGGCCTGGATCAGCACCGGTACGGTCAGCCCCGACAAGCGGATCGCGTCCGCCACCGCTTTTTCATCGCCGAAGTTGGGCAGCAGCACCACTACGCCTTGGATCTCGTCGCGCCGCTGGCGAAACAGCTGCGCGCAGGCCTTGGCGTCCTGCCAGGTTTCCACCCCGCCCAGCTTGCTCTGGGTTTCGTCCAGCCAGATGATATTGATGCCCAGTCGCTCAAATACCGCCGCCGCGTCGCGACGCGCCTCGGTCACCAGATAGCTGGGGAAAAATCCCCGGTTGCCGACGATCACGGCAAAGGTCAGCTTTTCAATAATTTTTGTCGACATTGCTTTACTCCCGGTAGGGTGGGTCCGGCTGATAACGGGCGCGCGCAACGGCCGTTTGCCAGAGGATATAGTTTTCACGCATCTCCGCGGTCTCGGCGCGCGGTTCGATGTATTCCACTTCACGCGGCAATGCCGCGATATGTTGATTGTCCGGCCACCAGCCCAGCGTCCTGCCCGCCAGATAGGCGGCGCCCAGCGCCGATACCTCGGCGTTCAGGTTGCGGATAAGCCGGCGCTGCAGCAAATCGGCCTGAAACTGCATCAGCCAGCGGTTTTGCGTGGCGCCGCCGTCGACCCTTAGCGCCGGCAGCCGACGCCCGGCGGCGCGCTCCATGGCAAAGAACACATCGGCGACCTGATAGGCAATGGATTCCAGCCCGGCCCGCGCCAGCACTTCAGGGGTGGCGGCATCGGTCAGCCCGCAGATCAGGCCGCGCGCCCGACTGTCCCAATAGGGCGCGCCCAGGCCGGACAGCGCCGGGACAAAAAACACCCCCTGGTTGCCCGCCGGGCTTAAGGCCATTTCGGACAGCCGCGTCAGCGACGTCACGCCGAGCAGTTGCGCCACCCAGGAAAGCCCGGCGCCGGTATGGGTGATATTGCCTTCCAGCGCATAGCGGATTTCGCCGTCATGCCAGGCCAGGGTGGCGCTTAACCCTTTCCCACCGGCGCCGATCTCGTCCACCGCCAGCATCAGGGATGAACCCGTGCCATAGGTCGCCTTGACGTCACCGGCCTGGCTGCCGCCCTGGCCATAAAGCGCGGCGTGGGAATCGCCGATCAACGCGGCGACGGGGATGCCTTCCGCCAGGCCGGGCACCTGTCCGGCGCGGATATGGCCGTGCACCGCCGCCGAGGGTTTCACCTCCGGCAGGCAGGCGGCGGGTATCGAGAAAATCGCCAGCAGCCGTTCATCCCAGCGGCGCTGATGGATATCAAATAACTGGGTGCGGGAGGCGTTGGCGTAATCGGTGCTGAACGACCGGCCGCCGGTCAGCTGCCAGTTCAGCCAGGCGTCCACCGTGCCGACGCACAGCTCGCCCAGCGCGGCGCGCTCCACGCCCCGCGGCAGCGACGCCAGCATGCCGCGGATTTTCGCGGCGGGAAACAGCGGGTCGATAGGCAGTCCGGTGAGCTGGTAAATCAGCGCCGCGTGTTCGCTTTGGGCCAGCTCGCGGCAGAAATCCTGCGAGCGCCGGCATTGCCAGCTTACCACCGGCGTCATGGGAAGCCCGGTGGCCCGTTCCCAAATCAGTACCGACTCACGTTGATTACTGACCGCCACCGCACTCACCCGCGCGTCGGGCACCTGCGCCAGACAGGCCTCCACCGCCTGGCGGACCGCCAGCCAGATGGCCATGGGATCCTGCTCGGCCCAGCCCGGACGGGGATGATAAAGCGCCAGGGGAACCGCCGCCTTGGCGAGAATTCCCCCCTGGCGATCCACGGCTATCGCCTTGGCGTTAGTGGTGCCCTCGTCGATGGCGAGGATTATCGGCGTCGGCATCGTCAGGCTCCCCGGCACGCGCGCAGGGCGGCGCGCACCACCCCCGCGGCGTCAAAACCGTGATGGGCGCGCATCGCCGCGCGATCCGCCGCAATGGCGTACTCGCCGTCGCCAATACCCAGCCGCACCAGCGGAATGGCGCAGCCCGCCTCGGCCAGCACCTCCGCCACCAGGCTGCCGAGGCCGCCGTTGATATTATGTTCTTCCAGGGTAATCACCCGCCGACTCTCCTTTAGCACCGCCAGGAGCTGGCGAGTATCGCACGGACGAATCGAGGATACGTTGACCACCGCGGCAGAAACGCCCTGCTCCGCCAACAGCCCGGCGGCCTCCACCGCTTCATGCGTCGTCGACCCCATGGCCACCAGCGCCACATCGCCGCCGTGTTGCAGCACGTCGATTTGCCCCGGGATAAACCGGTAAGCGGCATCGTGCAGCGCGGGCAGCGCCTTGCCGTCAAGGCGGACATACACCGGCCCGACATAGGACAGGGCATAATCGACCATCTGCCGGCACTCCTCGGGGGAGGCCGGCGCGAAAATCTGGATATTGCCGAAGCCGCGCAATACCGCGATATCATCAATACTATGATGGGTACTGGCCAGCGGCCCGTAGCTGGCGCCGGCGTTAAGGCCAAACAGCTTTACATTGCAATTGTTGTAACAGACATCGATTTTCACCTGCTCATTGGCTCGGGAAATCAGGAACGGCGCGGCGTTGCAGGTCACGGCGATTTTACCGCCGATGGACAGTCCCACCGCGGTGCCCACCATGGTCTGTTCGGCGATGCCGACGTTGACGATGCGATCGGGAAAACGGGCGATAAACGGCCCTATCTTGGCGGTAGAGGTGGAATCCGCCAGCACCGGCACCACGTCCATGCCGTTATCCACCGCCTTGATCAGTTGCTCCACCATCACGCTTGCCAAATGTTCTGCATTACTCATCTTTCAATTCCTCCAGCGCCTGGGTGATTTCATCACCTTTGAATACGCGGTGATGCCATTCGGCCCGTCCCTGCGTAAAAGAGATGCCCGCGCCCTTTTCGGTATTGGCGATGACCACGTTGGGCTTGCCGTTGGCCGGCAGGTTTTCCAGGGTCGCCACCACGGACTGCATATCGTTGCCGGCGCATTCGGTGACGTTCAGCCCGAATGCCAGCCACTTGTCCGCCAGGGGATCGGTGTTCATGATCGCGCGCGTCAGGCCCGCCAGCTGCAGCTTGTTTTTATCATTGATGATAACCAGGTTATCCAGGCCGTAGTGGGCGGCCACCAGCGCCGCTTCCCAGTTGCTGCCCTCGGCCAGCTCGCCATCGCCGGTCAGCGTGAACACCTTTCTGGCGCTATGGTCGCGTTTGGCCGCCAGGGCGATGCCGACGGCCACCGGCAGACCGTGGCCGAGCGCGCCGGTATTAAACTCGATGCCCGGGGTTTTATGGCGCACCGGGTGGCCGGGCAAATGGGAATTGGCGTGCTGGTATGTCGGCAGCCAATCGGTGGGGAAATAACCGGCCTCGGCCAGCGTGCAGTAATAACCACCGACGCCGTGACCCTTGGACTGGATATAAATATCCCTTGCCGGGTCGTCCAGCCTGTCGGGCGCGCAGTTCAGCACGCGGAAATACAGCGCGGTCAGGATTTCCACCTCGGAGAGGTCGGCGCCGGTATGGCCGCCTGCCGGACTGCCGGCGTTCAGCGCTACGATACGGCGGCGAATTTGACGCGCCTTGTTGACCAGTTCATCAACGGATAATGAAAAGGGGTTCATCACATTACCTCTCTTTCGCCAGCGGCGAATTTTTACGCATAAAAGAATATTTATTCAAGTAGGCCAAAAAAAACGATCCCCCGCCGGTCGCGCCGGCGCAGCGTTATTCCGGCGCGCCCTCTTTAACGATTTTTTGCGAAACAATGGCCGCCTTGCGCTGCATGCGGTTTTGCATCTGATCGATAATCACCGCCACGATAATCACCATGCCTTTGATGACCATCTGCCAGAATTCACTTACCCCCATCATCACCAGGCCGTCGGCCAGGATGCCGATGACGAAGGCGCCGATCAGGGTACCCACGATGGTGCCGCGCCCACCGGCCAGCGAGGTGCCGCCCAGGACCACCGCCGCGATGGCGTTCATTTCAAACGCGGTGCCGGTGGCGGGATGGCTGGCCACCAGCTGCGAGGACACCACAATGCCCGCCACGGCGGCGCACAGGCCGGAAATGGTGTACACCCAGACCTTGACCTGCTTGACCTTTATGCCGGACAGCTCGGCGGCGCGTTCGTTATAGCCGATGGCGTAGACATGGCGGCCGAACGGCAGGCGGCGGGCGATATAGGCAATCGCCAGCGCCAGCGCGAACATCATCCAGATGCTGTAGGGCACGCCGAACAGCGACCCGGCGCCGATATAGTCAAACCCGGTGTTGCCCAGGCGCGGGTTGCCGTCGAGGCCCGGAAAGGTTTCGCCGTTGGACAGCAGCATCGCCGCGCCGCGCACGATATACATGGTGCCCAGGGTGCAGATAAAGGGCGCGACGTTGTAACGGGTGATAATCCAGCCGTTAATGGCGCCGATAAGCCCGCCCAGAACCAGCACCGCCGGCACGATGACCCAGACGCTGGGAAAAATGGCGATGCCGAACATCGGCAATACGATGCCCTGGGTCAGCATCCAGCCGGCGAACATGCCGCACAGGCCGAGGGTGGCGCCGATGGACAGGTCGATGCCGGCGGTGATGATGACGAAGGTGATGCCGAGCGCCAGGAAGGCGTTAATCGAGATGTGTTTCATCATGATGATGATGCTGCCGGTTTCGAGGAATCCCGGCACCGTGGTGGTAAAAAACCCCAGGATCAGGAACAACGCGATAAAGGTGCGCAGTTTAAGCAGCATCAGCAGCATATTTTCGCGTGAGCGAAAACGCCGGGCGCCCGTCAGGGGCGTTAATGTCACGGTGTTGGTTGCTTTCATTTCAAAACCCTTTTGCACTCGCCGAGACCAATGCCGATTCCTGGGCCGATTGACGTTCGACATTGGCCGTCAATTTACCGTTCGACATCACCAGAATACGGTCGGAGACCGCCATGATTTCTTTAAGATCCGAGGTGGAGAACAAAATGCCGATGCCTTTCTCCGACAGCGCCACCATCATCTCGAACACATCCGCCTTGGCGCCCACGTCGATCCCCCGGGTCGGTTCGTCGAGCAGCAGCAGTTTCGGATTGGTCAGCAGCGATCGTCCGATGACCACCTTTTGCTGGTTGCCGCCGCTCAGCGCCTGGATTTCCACGTCCGGCGACGAGACTTTAATCGACAGGCTGCCGATGGTGCTGGCCACCGCCTGCTGCTCCTGCAGGCGCATGATGCTGAATCCGTGCTGCAGCCGGCGCCACAGGCTGGCGATGGTCAGGTTGACCGCCACGCTTGAGGCCGGGAAAATACCGGTCTTTTTACGATCCTCCGGCACCAGGCTCATGCCGAGCCTGATACGGTTGGCGGTGGACATGCGCGACGACACCGGCAAATCCCCCAGCCAGATCTTGCCCAGGTACTGTCTTTCGGTGCCGAGCAGGCATTCAAACAGCTCGGTGCGCCCGGCGCCCATCAGGCCATAAATACCGACGATTTCGCCGGCGCGCACGCTGAAGGACACATCGTTGACCACCGGATGTCCGGCATCGTTGACGCTGGTGATATGATCGGCCTGCAGCACCGGCAGGCCAAAGGTGCGGCCCGGCTTGAGAAATGTTGTGACAGGGTCACCGCCCAGCATTTCCCGCACTATCCAGGGTACGTCTATCTCGCTGACCACCGCCTCGGCCTGGTAACGCCCGTCGCGCAGTATGGTAATGTAATCGCCAATGGCCATCAGCTCTTCCAGCCGGTGGGAAATGTAGATAACCGTCACCCCCTGGCGCGTCAGATCGCGGATCACCCTGAACAGCACGTTCACTTCGGTTTTGCTTAACGCCGAGGTGGGTTCGTCGAGGATCAGGATATCCGCCTGTTCCGCCAGCGCCTTGGCGATTTCCACCATCTGCTGCTGGCCGACCTTTAAGTTGGCCACCAGTTCACGCGGCGAGATGGGCTGATCCAGCCGGGACATCAACTCGGCGGCGATGCGCTCCTGCCCGGCCTGATCGATGGGCCACAAACCCTGCTGGCGCTCGCGGCCGAGGAAAATATTTTCCGCCACGTTCAGGTTTTCGGACAGGTTCAGCTCCTGGTGCACCATACCGATGCCTTTAGCCGCCGCGTCGCGGGTATTACTGAAGCTTACCGGCTCGCCGTTGAGCAGCATCTGGCCGGAGGTCGGCTGCTGCACGCCGGCCAGCACGTTCATCAGGGTCGATTTACCGGCGCCGTTCTCGCCGATGATCACATTCACTTTGCCGCGATAAACGTTGTAGTCCACGTTATCCAGCGCCAGCGTGCCGGGATAGAGCATGGTAATGCCCTTGGCGCGCAGGATGATATCCGGTGTCGCGGTCATTGCGCCGCCCCCCGTTTGATTTCCAGCGCCACGGCATCGTCAATGCTGCCCGCGCGCAGGGTTACCGCCGCCAGCACGTCCACCGTCTGGCCCACCCAGCCGGCATCCAGCGCCGGCAGGCCGCTTAACGCCTGTTTATTGAGCGCCTTGGCCACCTGGGCGAATTGCACCTGGTTTTTGAAATCCTCAAAGCGCAGAAACCCGGCGGCGTCACGCACGGCGTTGCCTTTGATAATCGGCCCCAGCTGCACGCTGACCGGCTCACCGTTAACGCTAAGCGTTAGCCTGCGTTCCAGCCCGTCGGCATCCACCGCGCTCACCTTGCCGCTGAATCGGGTATAAACGCTTTTGCCGTCGACCCCTTTAATCTGCCCCTGCGCCTGCTTGAGCGCAGCCCAGTCAAGCGCGTTGGCGCGCGCGGCGGGCAACACTTTCGGCGTCCAGAACGCCTGCGCGATTTGCGCCGGCGTCTGGTTGGAATAGTCCGGCCCGGCCGACGGATCGACGGGGATAA